>DAIPLE010000121.1:0-6851 GCA_036769425.1 Actinomycetota bacterium | reverse complement strand
CCGCAGCATCGATGCCGACACCGTTGTCGTGGGCGAGATCGGGCTCGGCGGCGAGATTCGTCAGGTTCCCGGCGCCAGTCGACGACTCGCTGAGGCCGCCCGCCTCGGGTTCCGGCGCGTGATCGGCCCCCCGTCGCTCCCACCGACGCCCGGACTGACCGCGGTGCCGGCCGCGACGCTCCGCGACGCGTTGAACGTCGCCCTCGGCTCCCGAGACCGCCAGGCGGCGTGAGGCCACCGCCTGGCGGCCACCTGGCACAGAGGCGGTATCGTCGAGTACCTCGCCAGGCGCGCGAGGTCTGAAAACCACCTCACATGCCCGCCCCGCCGCGATCGGAAGCCCTTCTCGCCGCCCTGCGGCTCGTCGCCCCCGGTTCCGCGCTGCGCGATGGCATCGAGCGGATCATCCAGGCCCGCATGGGTGCCCTCCTCGTCGTCGGCGCCGGACCCGACGTCTTGCACGTCTGCTCGGGCGGCTTCCTCCTCGACGCCGAGTTCACCCCCCAACGCCTCTCCGAGCTGGCGAAGATGGACGGCGCGATCATCGTCACCGCGGACTGCGCCCGCATCGTGCGGGCCAACGTCCACCTGGTGCCCGACTCGAACATCCCCACCTCTGAGACCGGGACCCGCCACCGCACCGCCGAACGCGTCGCCCGTCAAGTCCCGGTTCCTGTCATCACCGTCTCCGAGGACCGATCCGAGGTCGCCATCCACGTCGGCGGCCTGAAATGGGCGATCGAGCCGACCCCGCGGGTCATGGCCCGGGCGGATCAGGCGCTCCAGATCCTCGAGCGTTACAAGGCCCGCCTCGACGCGGTCAGCGCGTCACTGTCCGCGCTCGAAGTCGAGGACCTCGTCACGTTGCGAGACGTCGCGACCGTGCTGCAGCGCGCCGAGATGGTGCGAAGAATCTCCGAGGAGATCGAGGGGTACGTCGTCGAGCTCGGCGCTGACGGCCGGCTCGTGCTCCTCCAGCTCGACGAGCTCGTCGGCGGCGTCGAAGACGACCGCCGCCTCGTCGCCAAGGACTACTTCCAACCCAACGCGGACTGGGAGCTCGCCGACGTGATGGGCCGCCTCAGCGAACTGGACGACGACGCGATCCTCGACCTCCACGAGGTCGTCGCGGTCTTGCACCTCGGTCCCGTCGTCGGCCTCGACTCCGCCGTCCAGCCGCGCGGGTTTCGCATCCTCCACAAGATTCCCCGCCTGCCCGAGATCGTGTCCGACCACGTCGTGGCACGCTTCGCGAACCTGCAGAAGATCATGCGGGCCAGCGACACCGACCTCGTCCAAGTCGACGGTGTCGGCGACGCGCGCGCCCGTGCCATCAAGGACGGGCTCGCCCGTCTCGCCGAGACCAGCATCCTCGAGCGCTACACCTGATGGGCGCCCTCGAAGCCGGTGCCCAGAGCGCAGCGGTGGAGCGGATCACGCTCACCGGTCGAGACGGGACATCAGTCGACGCCATCCTCGCGACCCCCGCCGACGCCACCGGCGGCGTGGTCCTCCATCCCGACGTCATGGGCGTCCGTCCCCTCTTCGACGACCTCTGCCAGCGGCTCGCCACCCACGGGTACGTGGTGTGCTGCCCCGAGCCGTTCGCGCGAGCCCCGCGCGACGTTCGCGACGCTGACGACTCCGCGGTGCGACTCGGCTTCCTTCCCCACCTCGACGACGAGCTCCAGCTCGACGACCTCGCCGTCGCCGCCGATCGTGTCGGGTTCCCTGAGGTCGCGGTCCTCGGGTTCTGCATGGGTGGCATGCAGGCCCTCAAGGCTGCCGCGACCGGCCGGTTCCAGCGGGCCGTCCCCTTCTACGGGATGATCCGACTGCCCGTCCCGTGGCGCGGCGGCGGGCTCCGCGAGCCGCTCGAGCACGCCGCCGACGTCTGCCCGACTCTGGCCGTCTTCGGTGGCGCCGACCCCTTCACCCCACCCGAGGACATCGAGGCGCTCCGGACGGTGTGGCGACACCGCGACGACTGCACCGTCGTCGTGTACCCCGACGCCGAGCACGGCTTCGTGCACGCCCCCGACCGCCCGGCGCACCGGCCCGACGACGCCGCCGACGCCTGGCGTCACACGCTCGCCTTCCTCGCCGGCTGACACCGCCGCCCCCGCGGGAGACGCTCAGAGCGTGGCCCGGTCCTCCATCGCTTGACGGTCCAAGATCCGGTACTGGTTGCGGCCGTCGAGTGCCAGCCACCCCAGCCGCGTGAACAGCGAGATCGCCTTGTTGACCCGCTCTCGCGACGCACCCACCATCGCCGCGAGCTCCTCTTGGGTGATGGGCAGCGCGAACCGGTCCCGTGACCCGGCCAGCTCGAGCAGCCGCTTGGCGGTGCGGGCCGGCACGTCGAGGAACACCGCGTCGGCCACCGCCTCGTTCGTGGCCCGCAACTGTCCGGCGAGGAGCCGGACGATCACCCACAGCAGCTCGGGTTGCGCCCGCAGCACATCGCGTACCGGCTCGTAGCCGAGCACCACGACCGTCGAATCGGTGAGCGCGCGAGCGTCGGCGGACCGCGGCGCGTCGTCGAACAACGGGAGCTCCCCGAAGAGGCCACCGTCCTCGAGGACGGCCACCACCGACTCGCGGCCGTCACCGGCTTGCTGCGCGATCGCGATCCGGCCCTCGTCAATGATGAACAGCTCCTCGGCCGCGTCGCCTTGGCGGAACAGCACCTCGTTGCGCGCGTAGCTGCGCACCTCGGCGCGGTCGCCCAGCTCAGCCAGCGCCTCGGCGGGCAGCGCCGCGAACAGGTCCGTGGTGTCGAGCAATCGTCGGATGGTCAACGGCGTCCTCCCGGCGCGCCAGAGCGTAGCGACAGCGTGCCTGGCCGGCCGGAGGCGTCTGGTATCCTCGCTATCTCCGGCTTCCCCTCCCGCTCTGCCCTCGCGAGGAACCTGCATGTCGTTCGCCGTCGGTGACAAGGTCGTCTATCCCCATCACGGGGCCGCGATCATCGAAGGCAAGGAGAAGCGGGTCTTCGACGGTCACAAAGCCGACTACTTCGTGCTGCGCATCACCTACGGGGATCTCAAGGTCTCGATCCCGGTCGAGAAGGCCGAAGAGATCGGGCTCCGTGACGTCATCAACGACGAAGAGGTCGAAGAGGTCTTCGCGGTCCTCCGCAAGAAGGAGGCGCGCATGCCGACGAACTGGTCCCGTCGGTTCAAGAACCACGTCGAGAAGCTCAAGAGCGGCGACATCTACCAGGTCGCGGAAGTCGTGCGGAACCTCTCGCTTCGGGAGGCCGACAAGGGCCTCTCGGCGGGCGAGAAGCGGATGCTGGCCCGAGCCCGCCAGATCCTCGTCTCCGAGCTCACCTTCGCGCTCAACGTCGACGAGGTGACCGCCGAGGAGCGTCTCGACGACGTCCTGGCCGGCAAGGAAGTCAAGGTCACCAAGACCCGCCGCCGGCCCACGCCCGCCAAGAAGGCCCCGGCCCGCAAGACCACCGCCACCAAGGCCAAGAAGGCGGCGGCCCGCAAGCGGTAGCGGGCGGTTCATGGGGCGCAGCGCGGCGATCGTGGTCGCCGCGGGCGGCGGCGAACGGTTCGGCGCCCCGAAGCAGTTCCTCCTCCTCGGCCCGACCCGCCTCGTCGATCGGGCCGTCACGGCCGCCGGTGAGGCCTGCGACGAAGTCATCGTGGTCCTGCCCGCCGGGCACGCCTGGGACGGGGCGCCGGTCACCGCCACCGTCGCCGGCGGCGCCACCCGTGCCGCGTCGGTCCGGGCCGGTCTCGCCGCGGTCTCCGCGAGCGCGGATGTGATCGTCGTCCACGACGCGGCGCGGCCCCTCGCAACGGCGAACCTGTTCCGTGCCGTCATCGACGCGGTGCGCGGCGGCGCCGACGCCGCGGTCCCCGCGGTGGCAATCACCGACACCGTCAAACGCGTCGACGCCGGCCGGGTGCTCGACACGGTGCCGCGTGACAACCTGGTCGCGGTGCAGACCCCTCAGGCGTTCCGCTCCGACGCGTTGCGATCCGCCCACGCCGGTGGCGCGGACGCCACCGACGACGCCGCGCTCATCGAAGCGGCCGGCGGCACGGTCCTCACCGTCGCCGGCGAACCCCGGAACTTGAAGGTCACCACGACCGCCGACCTCACGGTCGCGGCGGCGCTCCTCGCGGAGCAGCCATGAACCTGCGCGTCGGGCTCGGCTACGACGTGCATGCCGTCGGCGGCGATCGCCCCCTCGTCCTCGGTGGCGTCCGCGTCGACGGTCCCGGGCTCGTGGGCCATTCCGACGCCGACCCGATCGCGCACGCCGTCGCCGACGCGCTCCTCGGCGCCGCGCACCTGCCCGACCTCGGCACCATCTTCCCGGCCGACGACGACCGATACCGAGACGCCGATTCGATCGCGCTGCTCCAGGAGGTCGTCGCCCGTGTCACCGCGCAAGGATGGTCGGTCGCGAACGTCGACGTGGTCGTCGTCGCCGAGCGGCCGCGGCTCGCGCCGCATCGGGAGGCCATGAACGCGACGCTCAGCGCCGCGGTTGGCGCGCCAGTGAACGTGAAGCCCAAGCGTGGCGAAGGTGTCGGTGCCCTCGGACGCGGTGACGGGATCGCGGTGACGGCGGTCGCCCTGCTCGTCACGGAACTCAACGGAGACGCGTGAGCGCCTCCCAGTACCCTCGAGCGCGATGACCGTTCGCGTCTACGACACCCTGCAACGAGCCAAGGTCGACCTCGAGCTCCGCGAACCCGGGCGGGTCTCGATCTACGTCTGCGGCCCAACGGTGTACGACGTCCCCCACGTCGGTCACGGGCGCACCGGGCTCGTCTACGACGTCATTCGCCGCTACCTCCGGTGGCGGGGCCTGGAGGTGACGTTGGTGTCCAATGTCACCGACATCGAGGACAAGATCATCGCCCGGGCCCACGAGACCGGCGCCAGCGAGACCGAGCTCGCGCAGCGCTTCGAAGCCGCCTGGTGGGACCAGATCGACCGGCTCGGTGTCGAACGACCCGATCACATCCCGCACGCCACCGCGTACGTCGCCGACATGCTCGTCCTCGTCGCTGAGCTCATCGACCGGAGTCACGCCTACGTCGTCGAGGGTCGCGGCGTGTACTTCGACGTCGCGTCCTTTCCCGGGTATGGCGCGCTCCCGCACCGTGACCTCGGGCAGCTCCTCGCGTCGGCGGGCGGCCGCGTCGAGGTCGACGAGGCCAAGCGCAGCCCCGTCGACTTCGCGCTCTGGAAGGCTGCCAAACCGGGCGAGCCGACCTGGGACTCGCCGTGGGGGCCCGGCCGTCCCGGCTGGCATCTCGAGTGCTCGACCATGGCGCTGGACCTGCTCGGGGACGGCTTCGACCTTCACGGAGCCGGGGACGATCTCGTGTTCCCGCACAACGAGAACGAGCGGGCCCAAGCCGAGGCTGCCGGTCGCGCCTTTGCGCGCCACTGGCTGCATTCGGGAATGGTCGAGATCCGGGGCGAGAAGATGTCGAAGTCGCGGCACAACTTCCGGACCCTCGCTGACGCCCTCGACGCCCATGGACCGCGTGCGTTCCGGATGGCGGTGCTCCAGACGCACTACCGGAAAGCCACCGAGCTCGGTGACGCTGAGCTCGCCACCGCGGCGAGCGCCGTTGCTCGTCTCGACGCCCTGGCGCGCCGTCTCCCGACCGACGGGAGATCATCGACACCCCTCGACGAGGCGACGGTCGACCGGTTCCGGGCCGAGATGGACGACGACTTCGGCACCCCGGGCGCCGTCGCCACCATCTTCGACGCCGTGAGCGCGGCCCATCAGGCCCTCGACGCCGGCGACCAGGAACGAGCGCGATCGTTGGGGGCGACGGTCGTCGAGCTCGCCGGGGTCCTCGGCCTCTCCGTCGAAGCCGGGGCTGCCGCCGACGTCGCGCTCGACGAGCGCGTCGCCGAGCGTGACGCGGCGAGAGCCGCGGGCGATTTCAGCACCGCCGACCGGATCCGCGACGAGCTCGCCCACGAGGGGATCGTGCTCGAGGACACGCCGAACGGCACGGTCTGGCACCGCTCGTGAGCCCGCGCCGAGGCGACGACCTCGGGGCGTCGATCGTGCCCGGGCGACGAGCCGTCGTCGAGCTGCTCCGGGCGCAGCGACGGGCCGTGCGCAGCGTCTCCGTAGCCCGAGGTCACGAAGCAGCAGCGGTCCTCGACGAGATCGAACACCTCGCGGCGCAAGCGGGAACCCCGGTGCAGGTCATCGACCCCGAGCGGCTCCGGCGAGACGCCGGGATCGAGGCCGCTCAAGGCGTCGTCGCCCGAGCCGACCCCATCGTCCCCACTCGGCTGGCCGAGCTGCTGGCAGCACCAGACGCGTTCCTGGTGGCGCTCGACGGGGTCACCGATCCCCGCAACCTCGGTGCCGTGCTGCGCACCGCCCTCGCCGCTGGCGCCACCGGCGCCGTGGTCCCGCGACACCGCAGCGCGCTCCTCAGTCCCGCAGCGGTGAAGGCCGCCGCCGGTGCCGTCGAGCATCTCCCCATCGCCGCGGTCGGCGGCATCGCCGCCGCGCTCGAGCAGGCGTCGCGCGCGGCGGTCTGGAGCGTCGGTCTCGACGCCGACGCCGAAACGGTGATCAGCGAGATCTCGGTCGCTGACCGGCCGCTGGTGCTCGTGTTCGGCGCCGAAGGAGCCGGGCTGGCTCGTCTCGCGCGAGCGCGCTGCGACCTCCTGGCCCGCATCCCCATGCACGGACCGCTCGAGTCACTCAACGTGGCTGCGGCCGCGGCCATCGCGTGCTTCGAGGTCGCGCGGCACCGTGCCAAGTAGCCTGAATCCCGCGCCGGGTTAGCTCAGCTGGCAGAGCGCTGCTCTTGTAAAGCAGAGGTCGTCGGTTCGAT
>DAIPLE010000120.1:0-6865 GCA_036769425.1 Actinomycetota bacterium | reverse complement strand
GCTCGGCGGTCACGAGGCTGACGACAAACGCCGGGAAGAGGACGAGCCAGACCCGCACGGGACGGACCGCCGGGATCGTCAACGTCGCCGCGCCGAGCCCGAATCCGAGCAGCGCCCAGCTCATCGTGCCCGGGCGGGCCCGAGACCGCGGCGGCGACAGAACGGGGGGCGGCGTCCCAGGTCCGGAAGGTACCGATCAGCCGTCACGGGTCCAGCAGGGACGTCTCGCGGGTGTCGGGTGCCGCGTCACGCCGGATGAACCACTCGTAGCGGAACGCGGCCCGAAACGCTTCGAGCGGCATGGCCAGGAAGAAGGAGGTCTCGTCGAGCTGGCTGGCGTGGGCGGCGAGCGCGGCCCGCTTGCGGTCCACGACCTCGGAGACGTCCACGGTCGTCGTGATGCGCGCCGGGTCGACCCCGAGGTCGAGGCTCGGCGGGTCGGGGGCATCCTCGGGCAGCCCGGCCGGGAGGAGCTCGGCCGCGTGCTCCATGAGGTCCCGGAGGTAGGAGGCGTCGATGGTGCTCTCATAGACGCGCGGGGTGCCGGCCAGCTCCGCGGCCCGGATCCCGACCCGGTGGACCTGGATGTGGTCGGGATGGTCGTAGACGCCGCGCTCGTCATAGACCGTCAGCACGTCGGCGTGCTCCTCCTCGAGGATGACGGCGAGGCGCGCCGCGGCTTCGTCGACATCGGCGGACCAGAACGAACCCGGCGCGTCGTTCGTCGGCGTACCGGCCATCCCCGAGTCGTGATAGCCGAGGAACTCGACCCGGCTGACGCCCAGGATCCGCGCGGCTCGTTCGGTCTCGGCGGTGCGTTGGGCGCCCAGCTCGGGCCCGGCGGGCAGCTCACCCGGCCCGGCGGTGCCGAGCTCGCCCCGGGTGGCCACGACGAGGACCACCCGGTGCCCGGCGTCGGCGGCTTGAGCGAGGACGCCGCCGGTGGCGATGGACTCGTCATCGGGATGGGCGTGGAAGGAGACGAGCGTCTGCGGCATGCCGCATCGTCGCACGCCGAGGGCGGCGGCTCGCCCGGACCTGACATGAGTGTCAGGCCGTTCCGTGGCTAGAGTGCGCCCGAAGTCGGTCGACCTGGGGGGAAGCACCGATGCGTTGGAAGCCTGTTGCCCACACCGTCATCGTCTCGCTCATCGCCGTGCTCGGGGTCTCGCTCACCGGCGTCGCGCCCGCCTCGGCGCAGACCAGCCCTGGGGTCACCGGCAACACGATCATCGTGGGTGGCGTGGCGGGCAAGACCAACCCCGTTGGGCAGCCCTACGGGTCGGGCTTCGACGGGGTCCAGGCGTACTTCAACTACATCAACGCCAAGGGCGGTGTCTTCGGGAAGAAGTTCAAGCTCATCGCCGCCCTCGACGACCAGTCCCGCGCCTCCCAGAACATCCAAGAGATCCGCTCCCTCGTCGAGGAGAAGAAGGTCTTCGCGGTCATGCCGGTCGTCACCCAGATCTTCGCCGGCGCGCCGTACCTGGCCCAAAAGGGGGTTCCGACCTTCGGGTGGAACATCAACGGCGAATGGAACGCTGGCGCGAACCTCTTCGGTGAGAAGGGCTCCTACATCTGCTTCACGTGCTCGCAGGAGGCGCCGGCCTACCTCGCGCAGCAGCTCGGGGTCAAGAACGTGGCCGTCTTGGCCTACACCGCACCGCAGTCAGTGCAGTGCGCCGCGGGGATGGAGGCCGGGTTCCGCAAGTACGGGATGAACGTCGTCCTCAACGACAGCAGCCTGCAGTTCGGGTTCCAGGACCTGGGCTCTGACGTGGACACCTTGAAGGCCAAGGGGGTCCAGTTCGTCGGCACCTGCATGGACATCGGCGGCGAGGTCAACATCGCCAAATCGCTGCGGCGAGTCGGCTTGAGCAACGTCAAGTTCTACGCGCCCCAGGGGTATGACCCGACCACGCTCGCGAAGTACGGCAGCGAGCTCAACGGGATCTTCTTCTCGATCGACTTCGTTCCGTTCGAGACCCCCAGCGTCTCGACCGGTCTGACGAACTTCGAAGCCCAGATGAAAAAGACCGGTAAGCAGATCAACGAGCAGGCGCTGGCCGGCTGGATTGACGCCGACCTGCTCTACAAGGGGATCAAGAAGGCAGGACCGAACTTCACCCAGAAGTCGGTGATCGACGCCGTCAACAGCATCAACGGCTACACCGCGGACAACATCCGCCCGCCGATCAACTGGTCCTTCGACGGGCATGGGCCCCCGGGGAACCTGACGGGTAGCGCGCCCGACTTCGGGCGTGAGACCTGCGCGGCGTTCGTCGAGGCCGTCAACGGCAAGTACGTGCCGAAGTTCGGCAAGCCGGGCCAGCCGTTCGTCTGCAGCACGAACAACCCGTTGCCGGCGGCGCTGGATTCCTCGTCGGTGTACTACCGGCCGGCGAAGCCCGGCGAGTCGCTGCCAACGACGGCCACGGTCCCGACCACGGACCCGGCGACGCCGTAACCCCGGAGGCGAGCGCGCGACCAACCGAACTCGAAGGACCTAGCACCTCGTGAATCAGTTCGTCAGCTGGCTCATCGAGGGGATTCCCTTCGGTTGCGTCTACGCGCTCGTCGCGATCGGGATCGTCCTCACCTACAAGACGACCGGCGTCTTCAACTTCGCGTTTACGGCGCAAGCGTTCATCGCCGGCGCGGTGTACGTCGAGATGGTCGAGGTCGACCAGCATCGGCTGGTCCTGTTCGGCCAGGAGATCCTGGGGGCGCGCGCCTTCGGGCTCATTGTCGCGGTACTGATCGCGTCACCGTTGGTCGGGTTGGCCCTGGACCGGATCCTGTTTCGGGCGATGCGCACATCGGGCTGGCAGGTGAAGCTCGTCTCGGTGCTCGGCCTGTTCGTCGCGCTCCCTGAGATCACCAAGATTGTGTTGACCGGCCGCCAGCCGGTCCCGGTCACGGCCCGGTCCAGCATCCCGCCGATGTTCGGGATCAACTCGGCGGGCTTCAACATCGGGACCCATTTCGTGGCGTGGGACTTCACCATGGCGGCGATCCTCACCGTGGTCGTCGTGATCGTCCTCGGGTTGATCTTCCGGTACACCGCCACCGGGTTGCAGATGCGAGCGGTCGTCGAGAGCCCCCGCATGGTCGAGCTGGCCGGCGTGGATTCGGAACGGGTGAGCGCGGTGGCGTGGATGCTGTCGAGCACCGTCGCCGGTCTGGCCGGCGTCATCCTGGTCACCCTGGCCCAGACGCTCGACTCAACAGTCTTGACCCTCGTCGTCATCTTCAGCATCGCGGCCGCGGTCGTCGGGCGCCTCCAGAGCATCCCGGTCACGTTCGCGGCCGGTGTCGTGCTCGGCTTCGCCGACCGGGCGCTCCCCGACGTGCTCCAGAACTGGTTCGGGGTGAGCTCGAGCAGCGAGCTGGCCAAGGATCTCCGGCCGACACTGCCGTTCCTAGTCCTGTTCCTGGTGCTCGTCCTGGCCCGCTCGATCCGTCAACGGCGCGAGAGCACCGACCCGCTCGCCGGTGTCGACCCACCACCCCCCGCGATGGCCCACACCTACAAGACACCCGAGCTCGAACGCCTCACCCGGATCCTCTTCCCGATCTTCATCATCGGATTCGTCGTCGCGATGTTGGCGCTGGTCAGCGGCCTGTGGGTGTTCCGCATCACCGACGGATTGACCCTCGCGGTGGCGTTCCTGTCGATCACGATCATCACGGGCTTCGCCGGTCAGATCTCGCTGGCGCAGGCGACTTTTGCCGGAATCGGCGGCTTCACGGCCGCGAACCTGGCGCTGGGCCACGGGATCCCCATCATCGCCCCGCATGTCACCAGCGGCCATCCGGTCCCGGTCCTCGTCGGTGTGCTCATCGGCGCGATCGTCGCCGCGGCGATGGGCGCCCTGTTCGCGTTGCCGGCGTTGCGGTTGGGTGGCATCTACCTGACGCTGGCCACGCTGGCGTTCGGGTTGATGGTCGAGCAGGTGATCTTCAACCGGCCCGAGGTGTCGAACTCGGCCGCGGGTCTTCACGTCCCGCGACCCGAGTTCGCCCACACCGACCGCACCTTCTTCCTGTTGACGCTCGCGGTCTTCGCGGTCGTGGCGTTCGGGGTGATCCTCATACGCAAGGGCACCACGGGACGGTTCCTGATGGCGATCCGAGGCAGTGAGACCGCGGCGGCGTCAATCGGCATCAACGCCACCGCGTTGCGCATCACTCTCTTCGCGCTCGCCGCGGGCGTCGCCGGGATCGGCGGCGGTCTGATCGCGATGTCGGGCCAGGATGTTCGAGTCGGTGATGCGCCCACCTTCCCCACAATTTCGGGGATCGTCTGGGTGGTCCTCGTGGTCACGCTGGGGTCCCGCACCGTCGACGGTGCCGTGAACGCGGGAATCGGCTTGGTGGTCTTCAACTGGCTGCTCGGCGACGCCCTGCGGCTCGAGCCGGGCATCACGCTCATCCTCTTTGGTCTCGGCGCCATCACCTACGCCCGCCACCCCGAAGGCATCGTCGAGTACCAGACCCGCAAGAGCATCCTGGAGATGGCCCGGGGCCGCGCCCTGGGCGCACGAGCCAAGGCCCTCGCGGCCGCCAAACAGCTCCCCAAGGCCTACACGCCGGTGTCACGCGTCATCGTTGGCTGCGCGGTCGGACCCGGCCTCTACCTCGCCTACCTGCTCGTCCGGAGCGCCACCAAGCTCCACGCCCACTTCACCGGAACGGCTCCGTACCTGCGGGTGCAGGGCCAGTGGGCCACCGCGCACAGCACCACGCTGCTGTGCTTCATCGTGCCGAGCGTCGTCTTCCTCATGGCCTGGATGTGGCGGACCGACAGCGCGTTGCGCCGCCAGCAGGGGGATCGGCGCGGGAAGGTCGTCATCATCGGCGGCGCCGGGTTCGGTGCCCTGATCGGGTTCGGGTTGCAGTCGGCGGGTGATCTGCCGGGCAGCGCGCTCGACTGCGCGCTCGTCGGCATCCCCGTCGGCGTCGCCGTCGCCGTGTTCCTCTGGCTCCCGCACCAGGTCGAGCTTGTCGCCCGCGCGAAGGGTTGGCTCGAGGCGCCCATCACGTGGAAGGACGGCCGGATCCCGGCGGCGTTCGTACTGACCGGCGTCTACCTGTTCTCTCGTCTCACGACCCCGACCCCGCCCATCGGGTGGCCGGTCTGTCTGGTCGCGGCGGTGCTCACGATCGTGTGCCTCCAAGCCGTCGCCGGAATCCAAGGCGCAGTGAACGAGCTCGCCATCGGCAACGAAGGCGAAGCGCGCCGTCGGGCCGAAGGGCTCGGTCAGCCCCCGGTCGACGCACCGCCGGCGGTGGCGGTCGCGGCGCCGGTGGGGAGTGCGGAGTGAGCGAGACGAGTATTCGAACCGCCGAGCGGTCGGTCCGTCCCGGCGCGCTCCTCGACGCGGTCGGGATCACGAAGCGCTTCGCCGGTATCACCGCCCTCAACGGCGTCGACCTCGACGTTCAACCGGGCGAGATGGTCGGGCTCATCGGGCCGAACGGGGCCGGCAAGACCACCTTCTTCAACTGCCTCCTCGGGATGCTGCGCCCCGAGGGTGGCACCGTCCACTTCGACGGCCAGGACATCACCCGCCTGCCGGTCCACCGGCGGGCCCGCCTCGGGTTCGGGCGGACCTTCCAGCGCCTCGAGCTGTTCTCGGGGATGACCGTCCGGGAGCACTTCCTCGTCACCGAACGAGCCCGGCGCGGAACCGGTCGGCTCTGGAAGGACTTGTTGAACCTGGCCAAGCCCAGCGTCGAGGAACGGGAGCTCGCCGACCGGATGATCGAGATCGTCGGCCTCCAGGCCGAAGCCGACAACCCGGTCGAGGCCCTGAGCCTCGGGCGGGGTCGCCTCGTCGAGTTGGGCCGGGCGCTCATGACCCAGCCGAAGCTGCTGTTGCTCGACGAGCCGTCGTCGGGTCTCGACGTCCGCGAAACCGCCAGCCTGGCCGACAAGCTGGCTGCGGTGCAGACCCAGCACGAGTTCGCGGTGCTCCTCGTCGAGCACGACGTCGAGATGGTCTCGAACCTCGTGACACGCTTGTACGTGTTGGACTTCGGTGAGCTGATCGCCGCCGGTCCGACCCAGTCGGTGCTCGGCGACGAAGCCGTCCGCAAGGCCTACCTGGGAGACGTGGTGTGACAACCGACCTCGCGGCCGAGAAGCCCCTCCTGGAGCTGCGCAACATCGAGGCCAGCTACGGGCCGTTCCGGTCCCTGTTCGGGGTGTCGTTCGCGATCCAGGAACGGGGCGTCACCGCACTCCTCGGCAGCAACGGGTCGGGGAAAACCACCGTCGTTCGGATCTGCTCCGGTCTGTTGCACCCCACCGGCGGCCAGCTCCTCTACGACGGCGACGACGTCTCCCAGATGCGGGCCTACAAGCTGGCCCGGCTCGGCGTCGTCCACGCTCCGGAAGGTCGGTCGGTGTTCGCGACGCTCTCCGTCGAGGAGAACCTGGCCCTCACCTTCCGCCAGGTGTTCGGGCGACGCGGAGGCCGGGAGGCCATCGACCGGTCCTATGAGCTGTTCCCGCGTCTGGGGGAACGGCGACGCCAGATCGCGGGCACGCTCTCGGGTGGCGAACAGCGGATGCTGTCCCTCGCCCGGGTGCTGGTCCGAGGCCCGAAGCTGCTCATCACCGACGAGCTGTCACTGGGGCTCGCCCCGGTCATCATCGACGAGGTCTACGCGACCCTCGCGACGATCCGGGCCGCCGGGACGTCGTTGCTCATCGTCGAGCAGCACATTCGCCAGGCGTTGACGCTCGCCGATCACGTCGTCGTGATGGCCAAGGGTCGGGTCAGCCTCTCCGGCCGCACCGACGAGCTCGGTGACATCGCCGAGCGAATCCTTCCCGCCGTACACGGAGAGCCCGTCT
>DAIPLE010000119.1:0-6867 GCA_036769425.1 Actinomycetota bacterium | reverse complement strand
AGCCCCGCCGCGGTCGCCAACGGGTTCCCGGAGAGCGTGCCGGCCTGGTACACGGGTCCGACCGGCGCGAGCTCGTCGAGGAGCGCGCCGGGACCACCAATCGCGGCGAGGGGCAACCCGCCACCGAGGACCTTCCCGAAGATGGTCAGGTCCGGTGTGATCCCGGTCCGCTCCTGCGCGCCGGCAGGACCGACCCGGAATCCCGTGATGACCTCGTCGAACACCAAGAGGGCGTCGGCGAGGTCGCAGCGCTGACGCAGCCCGGCGAGGAACCCCGGGGCGGGGGGCACCAGCCCCATGTTCGCGGCGACGGGCTCCACCAAGACCGCGGCGAGGTCGTCCCCGTGCTCGTCGAACACCGCGTCGAGCGCCGCCTCGTCGTTGTACGCCACGACGAGGGTGTCGGCCACCGCGCCGTCGGTGACCCCCGCGGAGCCGGGGATGCCCAGGGTGGCGACGCCGCTCCCGGCGGCGACGAGGAGCGCGTCGACGTGGCCGTGGTAGCCGCCGGCGAACTTCAGGATCTTGGACCGTCCGGTCGCCCCGCGGGCGAGACGCACCGCGGTCATGGCCGCCTCGGTTCCCGACGACACCAACCGGAGCTTCTCGACCGACGCCACCCGGTCGGCGACTGCCTCGGCGAGCTCGACCTCGGCGCGGGTCGGCGCCCCGTAGGACGTCCCCGCGGCCGCGGCGCGCTGCACCGCCTCGACGACCGCGGGGTGCGCATGCCCGAGGATCGACGCTCCCCACGACTGGACGTAGTCCACGTACCGGGTCCCGTCGGTGGCGACGAGAAACGCGCCGTCACCGCGGGCCACGAAGAACGGGTCGCGGCCGACACTCGCGAACGACCGCACCGGCGAGTTCACACCACCGGGGATGCGGGCGAGCGCCCGCGTCCAGAGCTCGTCGCTCACTGGAGACGTTCGGCTACTCGCCGGGCCGCGTAGGTGAGGATGAAGTCGGCGCCGGCTCGTTTGATCGCGGTGAGATGCTCGAGCATGACGGCGTCGCCGTCGAGCCAGCCGTTCGCGGCCGCGGCTTCGACCATGGCGTACTCCCCGCTGACGTGGTACGCCCCCAGTGGCACCTCGGTCGCGGCCCGCACCCTGCTCACCACGTCGAGGTAGGCGAGGGCGGGTTTCACCATGACGAGGTCGGCGCCTTCGGCGACGTCGAGCGCCACTTCGGTCTCGGCTTCGCGGCCGTTGGCGGGATCCATCTGGTAGGCGCGACGGTCACCGAAGCTCGGGGTGCACTCGGCGGCATCACGGAACGGCCCGTAGAGCGCGGACGCGTACTTGGCGGCGTAGGCGAGGATGGCCGTGTCGGTCTGTCCCGCGGTGTCGAGCGCGGCGCGGATGGCGGCGACTTGGCCGTCCATCATCCCGGAGGGGGCCACGACATCGGCTCCGGCGGCGGCTTGGGTGACGGCGATCGATCCGTACCGCTCCAGGGTCGCGTCGTTGTCGACGGTGCCGTCGGGGCGCAGGACGCCGCAGTGTCCGTGGTCGGTGTACTCGTCCAAGCAGGTGTCGGCGACGAGGACGACGTCGTCACCAACCTCGTCGCGCAAGGCTCGCAGCGCGACGGCCAGCACGCCGTCGGGGTCGTCGGCACCCGACCCGCGGGCGTCTTTGGTCGCCGGGACCCCGAAGAGCACCACCGCGGGGATCCCGAGGCCGGCGAGGGCCCGGACCTCCTTGCGGAGGCTCTCGACGGTGTGCTGGACGACCCCGGGCATGGAGGCGACCGGCTCGGGGTCGGTGAGACCCTCCTTGACGAACAAGGGAGCGACGAGGTCGTCGATGTCGACGCGGGTCTCGGCGACGAGACGCCGCCAGGCGCTGGTGCGACGCAGCCGGCGGGGCCGCTGCTCCGGGAAGGGCACCCCGCGATCGTACGACCCAGTGAAGGCCGCCCCATCTCGGTGGTGCGGGAACGGTCAGGCGAGGGTGTCGAGCAGCGCGGTGACGAGCCCGTCGATGGTGTGCGTGACAGCCTCGGCGTCGACGCGCAGGCCGAGGTCGCGAGCGGTGGCGGAGGTGATCGGACCGATCGACACGACCGAGGGTTGTGGATCGAGAGTCCCGACGAGCTCGACAAAGTTGCGGACCGTGGACGACGACGTGAACGTGATGGCGTCGACCTTGCCCCGGCGGACCTGGTCGAGGACCGCCGGGTCGGGTTCCGCGGCGCGGGTCCGGTACAGCGGAAGCACGTCGACGTCGTAGCCGAGCTTGCGCAGACCGTCCGGGAGGACATCTCGGGCCTGCTCGGCGCGCGCCAGGAGCACGCGACCGCCGGCGCCGGTCGGGGGCGGGAACGCGGCGAGCAGCGCCTCGGCGACATACCGGTCGGGAACGAGGTCGGCCCGCACGCCGTACCGGGCGAGCGCGGCGGCGGTGCCGGGTCCGATGGCGGCGATCCGGACCCCGGCGAGGGCCCGGGCGTCGCGGCCCGCGGGGGTGATTCCCCGCTCGAAGAGGGCGGCGACCCCGTTCGCCGAGGTGAGCACGAGCCAGTCGACCTCGTCGAGCGGCGGTAACGCGACCGGGAGCGGGTCGATGCGGATGGCGGGGAGTTCGACGACGCGCCCGCCCAGCTGGGTGAGGCGGGCGCGCAGCTCGCTGGCCTGCTCCCGGGCTCGGGTGACGACGATGGTGCGCCCGAAGAGGGGCCGCTGCTCGAACCACGCGAGGTCGAGGGCGGCGACGGCGCCGACGACGACCGCGGCCGGCGCGGCGACCGCCAGATCGACGACGGTTCCGAGCGTCGCCCGGGTGGTCCGCTGCTCGGGTCGGGTGCCGGCGTGGACCGCGGCGACGGGGGTGTGGGCGGGCAGGCCGGCGGCGAGGAGCTGCGCGGCGATGGCGGGGAGCGTCGCGGCGCCCATGAGGATGACGAGGGTCCCACCAGCGGCGGCGAGTCGCGCCCAGTCAACGTCGGTGTGACCTTTGGTCGGGTCTTCGTGTCCGGTGACGATGGTGACGTGGGTGGACAGCCCGCGGTGCGTGACGGGGATCCCGGCGTAGGCGGGAGCGGCGATGGCGCTGGTGACGCCGGGGACGATCTCGAAGGGGATACCGGCGGCGGCGAGGGCTTCGGCTTCCTCGCCACCGCGTCCGAACACGAACGGGTCGCCACCTTTGAGTCGCACGACCGCGTGACCGGCCCGACCGTGCTCGACGAGGAGGGCGTTGATCTGGTCCTGGTTGGCGTCGGCGGAGCCCGGGGCCTTGCCCACCGAGATGCGGCGCGCGGTGGAGGAGGCGAGGTCGAGCAGCGCGTCGGTGCCGAGCCGGTCGTAGATGACGACGTCCGCCGCCGCGAGCAGCTCGGCGCCCCGTCGGGTGAGCAGACCCGGGTCTCCGGGACCCGCTCCGACGAGCGCGACGGTCACGCCAGGTCCTCCAGGACGAGGCGACCGCCGTGCTCGTCGACGAGACGTCGGGCGGCGGCGCGACCGGTTGCTTCGGGGTCGTCGCCGCTGGTGGTGGCGCGCAGCACGACGCGCCCGTCGAGGGAGGCGAGCAGCGCGTCGATGGTCACGCCGGCCGGCCCGACGCGGGCGAGGGCGCCGACGGGCAGGTCACAGCCGCCGCCGAGTTCCGCGAGGAAGGCCCGTTCGGCGTCGACGGCGCGGCGGACGTCGACGTCGTCGATGGCGCGCAACGCGTCGATCCAGGTGGGGTCGTCGACGCGGCACTCGACCGCGAGGGCGCCTTGGGCCACTTGGGGCAGCAGCGTCGACGGGTCGACCCGATGCACCCGGTCGTCGACGAGGTCCAGGCGGTCCAGCGCCGCGGCGGCGATGACGACCGCGTCGAAGCGGTCGAGACGAGCGAGGCGCGTCGGGACGTTGCCGCGCAGCTCCCCGAAGGTGAGGTCCGGGCGGTGGTGGGCGAGCTGGGCGCGGCGGCGCACCGACCCGGTCCCGATACGCGCGCCCGTCGGCAGCATGTCGAGGGTGCCGCCGACGAGCGCGTCTCGAGGGTCGGCGCGCTCGGGGACCGCGGCGAGCACCAGGCCCGGCGAGGTGAGCGGCGGCAGATCCTTCGCGGAGTGGACGGCGATGTCGGCTCGTCCCTCGAGCACCGCGTCTTGGACCTCGCCGACGAACACGCCCTGGCCGCCGAGGGTGTGGATCGGCGTTTCCCGGTCGCGATCACCCACGGTCGTGATGATGACGAGCTCGCCGGCACCGCCGAGACGGTCGATGACGCGCTCGGCTTGCCAGCGGGCGAGCGCGCTGCCACGCGTCGCGACGCGCAGCACCGGGGTCACTCGGGTTCGTCGAGGGCGAACAGGTCGGCGAGGGCGTCAGCGAGGAGCTCGCCTTGCGCGGTGCCGGCGGCGTCCTTGACCCGGATGGTGGGCTCATGGAGCAGCTTGTTGATGACCCCGCGGGTCACCTGCTCGATGATCTCGCGGGCGGACGGGTCGAGGGCATCGAGGCGAGCCGAGCGTCGCTCGATCTCCCCGGTGCGCAGCTCCTCGGCTCGCGTGCGCAAGGCCGCGACCAGCGGCGCGACCTGTCGGGCCGACCGTTCGAGGCGGAAGCGGTCGAGCTCGTCGGTGATGATCACTCGAACCTTGCCGACCTCGGCCCGTCGCTGTTGGAGCGACTGTTCGCCGAAGGCCCGCAAGGCCTCGATGTCGAGGAGGGTGATTCCGAAGACCTGACCGACGCCGGGGTCGACGTCGCGGGGGACCGCGACGTCGACGACGAGGAGCGCCCGGCCGTCTCGGCGGGCCATCACCGTTTCCATGTCTCCCCGTTCGATGAGGACGCCGGGAGCGCCGGTCGACGAGAGCAAGACGTCGGCGGTCACCAGCGCGTCGGGGATCTCGTCGAGGGAGATGGCCTGACCCGAGAAGCGGCGGGCCAGCTCGCGGGCTCGGGTGCGGCTGCGGTTGGCGACAACGATCTCGCCGACGCCGGCGCCGGCCAGCGCGACGGCCATGCCTTCACCGACCCCGCCGGCACCGAGCAGCAGCACGCGACGGCCGGCGAGGGACCCGAGGCGCTCGGCGGCGAGCGCCACCGCCGCCGAGGAGACCGACACCGCGTGGCGCCCGATGCCGGTCTCGTGGCGGGCGCGCTTGCCGACCCGGACGGCGTGGCGGAAGGTCCGAGACAGGAGCTGACCGGCGATTCCTTCGGCTTCTGCGGCCAGCCAGGCCTCGCGGACCTGCCCGAGGATCTCGCCCTCGCCGATGATCATCGAGTCGAGGCCGGCGGCGACACCGAACAGGTGCGCGACCGCGGCGTCGTCGTGGTAGGTGTACAGGCTCTCGGCCAGGACGTCGGGGTCCACACCGGCGAGCTCGGCGAGGTGATGACGGACATCGTCGACGCCGGGGTGGAAGCGGGTGGTCCGGGCGTAGACCTCGGTCCGGTTGCAGGTGGAGAGCAGGACCACCTCGGCGAGGTGTTCCCGGCCCGCCAAGGCATGCAGCACCTTCGGCAGGGCACCCAGCGGGACCGTCATCCGTTCGAGGAGGTCGACGGCCGCGGTGCGGTGGTTCAGTCCTACGACGACGAGAGACACGCCCGGAGGAGCTCCTTCGCTTGGGCCACGCGCCCGGTGCGGATCAGATCGAGCATGCCGGAATCGAGCGCCCGCCGCCAATCGAGGGTCTCGCTCGACGTGCCGCCGGCCCGGAGCCGTTCGCGTTCTTCCGAGAGCAGATCGAGGAGCACGCCCCACTCCGGGCCCATCTCGCTCGCCACATGGTCCTTGAGGTAGGTGGCGAGCGCCGGGCTGCGGCCGCCGGTCCCGATCGTCACGACCAGGTCCCCCTGGCGCACCACCGACATGAGGGTGAAGGAGCAGCGTTCGGGGTCGTCGGCGGCGTTGACGAAGATCCGGCGCGCTTCGGCGGCGTCATAGACCGCCTGGTTCACCGCCGGATCCGGGGTGGCGCTGGTGGCCAGCCACGCCCGGTCGAGGTCGGTGGGGACGAAGGGCCGCTCGTCGACGGTGACGGCCTTGGACGCCTGCCAGTCCCGCACCTCGGGGCCGAGCTCGGGGGCGACGACGTGCACGACGGCGCCGGCGTCGAGGAGGGCGGCGATCTTGCGGGCCGCGATCCGGCCGGCGCCGACGACGACGCAGCGTCGCCCGGCGACGAGGAGGTTGACCGGGTAGCCGATCAGGGCGGGCCGTCCCATCGGCCCCATGGTCACACCCGGGCCCGGTCGAGTGCTCGTCGCCGGTGCTGTTGGTAGAAGGAGAGGATCTGGAGCTCGGTGGCCAGGTCGACCTTGCGGAGCGACACCTCGGCGGGGACGACGACCACGATGGGTGCGAAGTTGAGGATGGAGCCGACCCCGGCCGTGACGAGGCGATCAGCGACATCTTGGGCCGACGCGGCCGGGGTGGCGATCACCCCGATGGCGACCCGGCGATCGGCGACGATGCGGGACAGGTCGTCGACCGATTCGACGGTGAGGTCTCCGACCCGCTCCCCCACCTTGTGGGGGTCGGCGTCGACGAGGGCGACGATCTGGAAGCCGCGGGCGCTGAAGCCCCGGTAGTTGGCTAGGGCGTGGCCGAGGTTGCCGAGGCCGACGATGGCGACCGGCCAGTCGCGGGTGAGGCCGAGCTCTCCGGAGACCTCCCGGAGGAGGTGATCGACGTCGTAGCCCACCCCCCGGGTGCCGTAAGAGCCGAGGTACGACAGGTCCTTGCGGACCTTCGCGGCGTTGACGCCGGCGAGCTCGGCCAGCTGCTCGGAGGAGACGGTCCCGACGGTCCGGTCCGCCATCTCGATCAGGGCCCGGTAGTAGAGAGGAAGCCGGGCCACGGTCGCCTCGGGGATCGGGCGAGCCTGCGTGATGTCGGGCTCCTCTCCCCT
>DAIPLE010000305.1:0-2110 GCA_036769425.1 Actinomycetota bacterium | reverse complement strand
TGGTGGCGAGTCGGCCTGTACGCCGGATTCTGTCCGGGGTGTCTCTCGACGCCCCGGGGCGGCCATCCCTCTCGACCGACGGTTGCCCGCCGGCTCTAGCAGCCCACCCGGGGGTGTCTACGGACGGGCCGTCCTCCCCCTGTCTGGCCTTGCTCCCGGTGGGGTTTGCCTAGCCACCCGGGTCACCCCAGGTGCTGGTGCGCTCTTACCGCACCGTTTCACCCTTGCCTGTGCGGCTTTCGCCGCCATCGGCGGTCTGTTCTCTGTGGCACTGTCCTGCGGGTCACCCCGACTGGGTGTTGCCCAGCACCGTGCCCGGTGGAGTCCGGACGTTCCTCGGACCGGTTGGACCGGTACGCGGCCGCCCGGCCGACTCGCCACCGCCACCATTGTCTCACGATCCCGCGTCGACCCGGCCCTCAGACGCCGATCGGGCGGGCTGGGCCCGGGACCCTCGCTGGCCTCTACGCTCTCGGCCCGATGGCTGTTCCTGCTGCCCTTGCCCGCGCTGAGACGCAGCTGATCGATCGCGAGGAGCCGCTCACCCGCGAGGAGGTCGCCGGGGTGGCGGCCCTTCCGCTCGACACGCTTCCTGACCTTGTGGCGCTGGCCCACCGGGTACGACTCGCCTATTGCGGTCCGTCGGTCGAGCTCGAGAGCCTCATCAACGCGAAGTCCGGGGCGTGCGCCGAGGACTGTGCCTTCTGTTCCCAGTCGGCTCGGTTCCACACCGACGTCGACGTGTACCCGTTCCTCGACCTCGACGAGGTCATGGCCGCGGCCCGTGCCACCCGCGCTGCGGGGGCGACGCAGTTCTGCATCGTGGTCGCGGTCCGTAACCCCGAGGAGCGGCTCCTGCGGAAAGTGATCGATGCTGTCGACGCGGTGCAACGCGACGTCGGATTGGAAGTCGCGTGCTCGCTGGGCCTGCTGACCCGAGAGCAGGCGGAGCGTCTCGCCGCGGCTGGCGTCCGGCGCTACAACCACAACCTCGAGACCTGCCGGGCGGTGTTCCCGCAGATCTGCACGACCCACACCTACGACGACCGTGTTGACACCGCCCGACTCGCGATCGAAGCCGGGATGGAGCTGTGCTGCGGTGGGATCCTCGGACTGGGTGAGACGTTGGAGCAACGGCTCGACTTCGCGTTCGAGCTCGCGGCCCTCGATCCGTGCGAGGTGCCGATCAACTTCCTCGATCCGCGCCCGGGAACGCCGCTCGCGGACCAGGTGCTCCTCTCACCCCGGGAGGCGCTGCAAGCGATCGCGCTGTTCCGGCTGGTGCTCCCCCGGGCGTGGCTGCGCCTGGCCGGCGGACGAGAGCGGGTCCTCGGAGAGCTGCAGTCGATGGGTCTGCTCGCGGGCGCGAACGCCTTGATCGTCGGGAACTACCTGACGACAACGGGCCGAGGCGCGGACGAGGACCGGGCGTTGCTCGACGCGTTGGGGATGCCGGTGGCCGACGGCCCGGGCGAGGGCCGCTTCGTGGTCGACGGCGACGGCGCCCACCCTCGACCGGCGCGTCGCCCGATCGCGGTGCACGCGGAGTAGGTCACGCCCCGAACGGCTCGCCTGTCGCGGACGCCCGATGGTCAGTGGAGGAGGTGGCCGGTCTCGTTGAAGCTCAGCAGGACCGGCCCGTTCAACCCGGCGACGAGGCGTGAGATCGACGCGACGTCGAGGCGGAGACGCCACGCGTAGCTGTCGTCGAGGTCCAGGGCCCAGCAGATGATCGCCTTGATCGGGGACACGTGGCTCACCACGATGATCACGCCATCGCTCGCCAGCTCCATGAGCCCTTCCGCACACGGTGTGATCCGCGACCGGAGATCGACGAGGCTCTCGCCGCCGGGGGCGGCGAAGCTCGGATCGGATCGCCACCGCGTCCCGACGTCGGCGGGGATGTCGCGCAACAGCCGTTCGTCCCACTCGCCGTAGTCGAGCTCGATGAGCCGCTCGTCGGTCCGGACCGGGGTCCCGGTCGCGGCGCTGATCCGTTCGGCGGTCTCCCGGGCGCGCCGGAGCGGGCTGGTGAGGACCAGGCGCGGGGCGGGGCCGTGCTCGAGCACGGTCGCGAGCGCGTCGGCTTGATGACGGCCGCGTTCATTGA
>DAIPLE010000014.1:0-19388 GCA_036769425.1 Actinomycetota bacterium | reverse complement strand
AGGCGGACGTGGACGCCGGGCAGGGGCGGACCGATCGACCCGGGGTGGGGCGCTCCGGCGCTGAGGGCGGTGGTGGTGACGATCGGTGAGGCTTCGGTGAGGCCGTAGCCCTGATGCACGACGATGCCGAACCGGTCGTGGAACGCGGCGGCGACCTCCGCGGGGAGAGGTGCGGCCCCCGACACCGCGAGGCGCACCGACGCGAACGTGTCGGGCGACGCGTCGGTGGGCTCGAGGTCAGCCCAGTCGCGGAACATGGCGGGGACGCCCGCGAGGACCGTGACCCCGCGGTCGCGGATGAGCCGCGCGCTGTCGGCCGCGTCGAAGCGTTCGACCAGGACGGTGGTGGCACCGGCGGCGAGACCGACGCCGAGGATCACGTTGAGCCCGAAGATGTGGAAGCACGGGACCAGGGCCATGCCGACGTCGCGGGGCTCGAGGCGAAGACCCGGGTGGTCCTGGACCTGGGCGATGTTGGCGGCGAGGTTGGCGTGGGTGAGCCGCGCGGCGCGAGGGCTCCCGGCGGTCCCGGAGGTGAAGAGCAGGACCGCGAGATCGTCGGGGGCTCGATCGACCCGGGGCGCGGCGGCAGTGGGAAGGGACCCGAGGTCGATCGGGTGAACGTCACGGCCGGCGGCGGCAACGAGCGACGCTGACGATCCGACGGCGAGGGTGAGCGCGGGGTCGATATCGGTGAGCTCGCGCTCGAGGCCGGCGGGAGGAGCAGCCGGGTTGAGCGGCACACAGACCGCTCCGACGTGGAGGGTGGCCAGGTAGGCCGTGACGAAGGCGTCGTTGTTGAGGCTGACCACGGCGACCCGGTCGTCGGGGTTGACACCGGCGTCGCCGAGCACCGTGCCGAGCCGGGCCGCGGTGTCCGCGAGCTCGGCATACGTCGTCGCGACGCCGCCCCGTCCGATGAGCGCCACGGCGTCGGGGTGGGTCACCGCGCTGGCGAGCAGCCCGTCGGCCAGGTTCATGCGCCGGATGGTAGGTGCCGACCCGCCGGGGCCGGCCGCTCCGGGCGAGCCCGCGGGGCCTCCGGTCCGTCTCGCCCCGGTCGCGGGGTCGAGCAGGGAGGGGTCAAAAGAATGGCTCCGGCAGCGGGCGTGGGTCTTGGGGCGGGCTGGGAGGCCAGTGAACGCCACTTTGTCGTGGCGTCACGCTACCCACGCCCGCATACCGGGAACCGATCCCTGCATCGTCTCGCTCTGTGGCCGCCTTGAGGGGATTCGGCCACGGAACGTGAGATTTCGGGTCAGGGGCTCAGCCGCAGGACGAACTGGGCCACCGCGGCGGCGAAGATCACGATGAGCAGCCCGGCGATCGCGATCGTGGTGCCCGGCCTCACGCCGGCACCGTAGTGCCGGGGGGCGCGAGGACCACCACCGCCCCGGGTTGGAGGCCATACTCGGTGGCTGCCGGACGCCGGTCGAGCGCCAGCGCGACGAGGCCGTACGAGTCGACCAGCACCACAAGCTCGGAGGGTCGCGCGTCGGCGTACGTCTCGACCCAGCGCGCCGCCTTGGCCCAGTCGCCGCTGCGGACCTCGATGGTGGCGCCGGGCTCGGCACCGGCGGCTCGCAGCTCGTCGGGTCCGACGTTCAGCTGCGCGTTCCCGAAGTGGTCGACCCACCACACCTGGGCCTCGAGGGCACCACCGTCGAGCGTGGTCGGGAGGTTGACGAGGCCGGGGACGAGGCCGGCCGGGTCACACGCCTCGCCGAGCTCGTCGAGCGGGTGACCGGCGGCGAGATGCGCGGCCGCGGGGGCGAGGACGTCGCGGCCCGCGAACGTGGGGCCGGGCGCCGGGAGACGGTGCTCGGGGCTGGTGAGCGCAACGACGCGACGGGCGCCGCCGAGCAGCGCGACCGCGGGTGCCAGCAGGCCATTATCGGGCCCGAGGAGGGTCGCGTGGTCACACTCGACGGCGAGGAGCCGTCGGTCGGTCCCGACACCGGGGTCGACGACCGCGATCACGACGCAATCCTCGGGGAGGTACTGGACGGCCCGCACCAGGGTCAGGGCCCCCGAACGGACATCGTGGGCCGGTACGTCATGGGTCACGTCGATGACCGTGACGCCGGGAGCGAGCCCGTGCAGCACGCCTTTGCAGACCCCGACGAACTCGTCGGCGAGTCCGTAGTCCGAGAGGAAGGCGACCGGTTTGATCAGCGTCGCGTTGTCGACGTGTCGTTACCCGGCTTGGGTGTACCGCGAGGACAGGTAGGAGTTCACGTCGACGTCCCGGACCCGAAACGACCGGCCGACGCGCACCGCCGGTAGGTCGCCCGCCTTGATCAGCCGGTACACGGTCATCGACGACACCCGCATCAGGTCGGCCACCTCTTGGACCGTCAAGAAGCGCGCTTCCGCAAAAGACTGCGTCACGTCGCTCACCCCTCTCCCCGCTCTCGGGGGCAGCGTAGGGCCCCGGGGTCTCTGTTGCCAAGTGTGGCGGCTGGCCCCTGCCCTTGCTGCCGGCGGCTACTGGGCGTGACGAGGCCCGGCGAGCGCCTCGAGGAGCGCGTCTCGCACCGGGCGGTACGCCTCGGGGGGTCGATGACCACCGACGGTGACGACGTCGACCGGTCGACCCCGGTGAGCGGCGAGGGCCGGGGCCGGCGAGTCAAGGTCGGCGAAGGCGATGGTGTCGAGCCCCGCGCCGATGGCGGCGACGGCGAACACACCGTCGGCGACCGCGACGGCCGGGCGTCCGACCGCGAAGAGCCACTCGTCGCCGGCCGCGCCGTGGGACTCGGCGCAGAGCTGGTCGCCGTCGGTGGCGACCGCGACACCGTCGTGCCACCACAAGGAACGACCCGACACGTACGGGCCGCTGCGGTCGACCTCCATCACGCAGGCACCGGCGGCGGAGCTGGCCCGCGCCAGCGCCGCGTACAGCGGCAGCAGCGACGCGGGCTGCGCGGTCGCGAACGCGACCCGTCCGCCGGCGGCGGCGACCGCCGCGAGCCGGGTTCCGGCCCTGGTCGCGGCGGCGAGCACCCGGTCGGGGTCGATCGCCACCCGCGGCCCGTTGAACGGTCCCGCCGCGACCGCCACCGCGTCGCGGACCTCCTCGGCGGTGACGGCGGCACCATCGAGGTGGAGCGCGTCGGCGTCGCCGGCCAGTCGACGCGCGGCGGCGAAGACCTCGTCCCGACCGAGACGGGAGTGGGGCCCGCACACGCCGGCGTCGACGAGACGACGGGCCGGGCTGGCGTCTCGGCGCCGCTTCGGCCCCCGCGTCGGGGCCGGGGCCGGATCGGGAAGGTGGGGGGGAAGGTCGCGGCGCGGTCGGCGGGTCATGGTGTGCTGGCGGCGTCGCCGAGTTCGCGGGACCGGGCCGCGGCGGCGGCCACGGCGTCGAGGAACGCAGCCCGCACGCCGCGGGCCTCGAGGACGCGCAGCGCCGCGGCGGTGGTCCCGCCGGGTGAGGTCACGGCCTCTCGCAGCGCGGACGGCGATTCGGGGCCGGCCAGGAGATGCGCGGCGCCGAGGAAGGTCTGGCGGACAAGACCGTCGGCGACGTCTCGGTTCAGACCGGCGAGGACGCCCGCCTCCACGAGGGCTTCGGCCACCAGAAAGAGGTACGCGGGACCCGAGCCCGAGAGGGCGGTGACGGCGTCGAGGTGCTCCTCGGGTAGGCGGACCACCGTTCCCACCGCGCCGAGGATCCCTTCTGCGGCCTCGAGGTGCGCCGAGGTGGCGTGTCGGCCCGGAGCGATCGCGGCGGCGCCGTGCCCGACCAGCGCCGGGGTGTTCGGCATGGCCCGCACCACCGGGCGGTCAGGGGCGTGGCCTTCGAGCACCGCGAGGGGGACCCCCGCGGCGAGCGACACGATGAGCGCCTCGGCGGTGAGCACGTCGGCGCTGGCCGCCAGTGCTGCTCCCACGTCGACGGGTTTCACCGCGACGACGACGATGTCGGCGTCGGCGACGGCCCACGCCGGGCTGGGCACGATGCGGGCGCCGGGGAACCGTTCCTCCAGCACTCGCCGCCGTTCGGGATCGAGCTCGGCGATCGCGATGGACTCGAGATCCCATCCGGCGTCACGCAGGCCGCTGACGAGCGCTTCACCCATCCGGCCGCCCCCGAGGACAGCCAGTTGCACCATCCCTGCAAGTTAGAAGATCGGGGACCGGTTCGCCGTCAACCGAACGTTGAAATTGGGGCTTGTGCCCGTGTCGTGCTGGCGCGACAGTCACCGCCGTCCCCGCGCCACCGGTGCGAGGACGGCGGGCCCGAGGTGCAGAAGGCGGCCCCCGCTCGGGGAAGTGCGGGGGTTGACCGGATCGTTCCTCGGGCTCGTCCGCGCCGCCTGGTCACCGCCGGAACGCGAGCCGCACCGCGGGTTGGAACCAGGTTTCGACCAGTTCGTAGAGCACACCGATGATCCGGTCGAGCTCCGTCGTGTCGAGGTGTTCGAGCGCGACCCGACCCGTGAGGTACACGTCGCCGTCCGGCCCGATCGAGAAGCCCGCCCCATAGAGGCCGTGGTTGCGTTGGAGCAGGAACCGATACAAGTCGAGGTGGTTTCGGGGTGGATCGGGAAGGAAGTACACCTCGTAGCGCAGCGTGCGCTGATGCAGGTCGAAGTAGATGGTGGTGGCGTCTCGCCCGTCGCAACCGAATCGCACGTACCAGCGGGGGATCTCGGGGTCGTACTCGACGGTCTGGATGTACGGCTGAGCCGCCACCTCGACTTCGAGGTGCTCAGCGATGAGGGCGTGCGCAGCCCGCTCCCGGGCTTCGAGTTCAGCGACCTCGGTCACGTGCACTGGACGAGGGCACGCGCCGCCACGTCCGAGTACAACCGGCGGAGCCGCGCCGCGGCGATGTTCCACGTGTACCGGCCGGCGCGTGCCGCGGCCTGCGTACTCATCGTGGCGGCGAGGTCGGGCCGCGCGAGGAGACGTTCGACCGGTTCCGCGTAGTCGCACGGCGCCCGGCCATCGACAAGAAACCCGGTTCTGGCGTGGTCGACGACGGTCTGGAGGCCACCGACGTTGGCGGCCACGACCGGCGTGCCGCACGCGGCCGCTTCGAGCGCCACGAGACCGAACGACTCGCTGCGGGAAGGGACGAGGCAGACGTCGGCGGCGCGGTACCAGTCGGCGAGCGCGTCGTGGCGGACCGGGGGCACCCAGCGGACCCGGGACTCGATCCCGAGCTCGCGGGCCCGGTCGTGGAGGCGGCCGAGCTCGTCGGGACCGTCGTCTCCGCTCGGGCCGCCGACGATGACGAGCTCGGCCCGCTGGTCCGTGAGGGCGGCCAGACACCCGAGCGCGACGTCGACGCCCTTGAGGGCCTGGATCCGGCCAACGAAGACGAGGAGCGGACGGTCGGCGGGGAGGCGCAGCCGCCGCCGGGCCGAGGTGCGATCCCCGGGTGAGAAGAGCGCGTGGTCGACGCCCGGTGCGATCACCTCGATACGTTCAGGGTCGGCGTCGTGCGCGGTGCACAGGGCAGCTCGTTCATCGGCGGTGGAGACCACGACGAGATCGGCGCAGCGCACGATCTCGGCCTCGACGCGGCCGCGTGGTTCGGGGTCGTCGACGATCCCAACTTCAGCCTTGACGCGGGCCAGGGTGTGGAACGTCGCCACCATGGGCACGTCGAGTTCGTGTTTCAGGCGGTGCGCCACCGCACCGGAAACCCAGTAGTTGGCGTGAATGGCGTCGTAGCAGTTCCGTCCACAGCGCAGATGCTCACGCGCCGATGCGACCAGCTCGTCGAGCAACGCTGGCAGCGCCCGTTTCGGGACCGGAGCGCGGGGCCCGGCCTCGAGGTGCACGACGCGAAGTCCCGGCTCGAGCTCCACGATCGGCGGCTGGTCGGGGTGCTCGGCCCTGGTGAGCACGTCGCAGGCGACGCCCGCCCGGGCGAGCGCCTCGGCAACCGAACGGACGTAGACGTTCATGCCCCCGCCATCGCCCGCGCCGGGTTGAGCGAGCGGCGAGGTGTGAACGCTCAGCATCGCGACGCGGGAAGTGCTCATACGGAGGTTGATCCTACCGACGGGCGTCCCGGCGTCCGGCGCTCACGGCGTGCCCGTCTCGGGCCGCTCGCGTCCCTCGCGCTGGAAGGACCGGTACACCTCGATCATGGCCTGCTTCTGCGATTCGGTCAGCGAGGGGTCGCGCAGGATCTCGTGTTCGAGATCGGGTTCCGGCCCGTCGCGGGGATCCAGGATGCCGGCCTGGACGTACAGGGTCTCGGCGGACACGTGCAACGCGCGTGCGAGCTGTTGGAGGATGTCGGCGCTCGGTTTGCGGAGACCACGCTCGATCTGGCTGAGGTACGGGTTCGAGACGCCGGCGAGTTCACTCAGACGGCGCAGTGAGAGGCGGGCATCGCGGCGACGGTCACGGATGTAGCTGCCCAGGTCGTGGAGCCGTTGCTCGATGGCGTCCGCCACGGCTCAGGCGTGGTCGACTTTGTGGCGTGCCGCGAGCTCCGACTCGATGCCATCGATGATGGCGTGCAGCGCTCGGCGCCGGTCCGACATCTCGCCTTCGAGGGTTCGGAGCTGGTCGACGGTGTTGCCCAGCTCGTCCTCGGTCAGGGTGGGCAGGTTGACCAGGGTGGCGTCGGTGATCAGGTGTTCGAGGCCTCGCCGCCAGGTGATGGTCGGCGACGGCGCGAGGGGGCGGGGCAGCCGGCTGTGCGCCGGGTCGGCGCGGGGGCTTTCGTCGGCGAGGATCTTTGGGAGCATCGCGACGAGGTCGCCGACCGAGCCGCCAGCCGACCGGCGATCGAGTTCGGCGCCGACGATGTCGATGCGGGCCTGGGCCAGGCGGCGCACGTACGACACCTCGGTCTCGACCTCGAGGCATTCCTCGTGCATCGCTCGGACCTCGTCGAGGGATTTGACGTCGAGGCCGTCGAGGTAACCCTCTTCGAGCATGACGTCCAGGCGGCGCCGATGCTGCTCACTCACCGCGGCGAGGGTACCGCCTTCGGCGCGGTGGTCGGCGATTCGCCCAGTTCACGAACGTCGCCCGGCGCCGGTACCGTCATCGGAAGTGCCCGAAAGGAGTCCCGATGGCCTTCTACTCGCTCCCCGAGCTCGCCTACGACTATGGCGCCCTCGAGCCGCACCTGTCGGCTCGGATCCTGGAACTGCATCACGACAAGCACCACAAGGCGTATGTCGACGGTGCGAACAAAGTTCTTGAGCGCCTCGAAGCGGCCCGCGCCAGCGGGGACTTCGGGTCCATCAACCAGCTGGAGAAGAACCTGGCCTTCCATCTCTCGGGGCACATCCTCCACTCTTTGCTCTGGAAGAACCTGAGCCCCGACGGGGGTGAAAAGCCCGGTGGCGACCTGGCGTCGGCCATTGATGAGTATCTCGGCTCCTTCGACCAGTTCCGAGCGCAGGTCACCGAAGCGGCCACCAACGTGCAGGGCTCAGGCTGGGCCGCGCTGTCGTGGGAGCCGGTCGGTCATCGTCTCATCGTCGAGCAGGTCTATGACCATCAAGGCAACATCGGGCAAGGCGGCCCGCCACTGCTGGTCCTCGACATGTGGGAGCACGCGTACTACCTGCAGTACGAGAACCGGAAGACCGAGTGGGTCGAGGCCTATTGGAACCTCGTGAACTGGCCTGACGTCGAGGGGCGCTTCGAGAAGGCGCGGCGCATCGACCTCGCGCTCGGGACGTAGCCGCCCCGTTGGTGAACGCCGGCCCGAACTCAGCCCAAGCCGAACGCTGGGCCGGAGCAGCGGGTCACCACTGGGTTGAGCACGAAGCCGACTACGACCGTCAACTCGCGGACTGCGGCACCGCCCTCATCGACGCGGCGCGCCTCGACGGCCAGGCCCAGGTTCTCGACGTGGGGTGCGGCACGGGGACGACCGCCATCGCCGCGGCTCGGCACGCGCGCCGGGTGCTCGGGGTCGATTTGTCACCGGTCATGATCGAACGGGCGAGGGCCCGCGCCGGGGGATGCGCGAACGTGGACTTCGAGGTGGCCGACGCCCAGACCGCCGCGTTCGAGGCGGCCTTCGACGTCGTCATCAGCCGGTTCGGCCTGATGTTCTTCGCTGACGCCCGGGCCGCGTTCGCGAACCTGCGCTTGGCGGTCGTGCCGGGCGGCCGGTTGGCTGCGGTCTGCTGGCAGAGCCTCGACCGCAACGATTGGATGCGCGTCCCCGGCGAGGCCCTGGCGCAGGTGGTTCCCCTGGGCGATATCGCCGAGCCCGGTCAGCCGGGCCCGTTCTCGCTCGGTTCGCGCGAGGAGCTCACCCGGCTCTTGGCCGACACCGGGTGGGACGACATCGCGGTTGACGGGCTGACGTTCCCGGTTCCGGTTGGCGGCGCCCGTTCCCTCGACGACGCGGTCGAGTTCGTCCGAGGCGGCTCGTTGGGCCGTTCCGCGCTCGCGGGTGTCTCCCCCGCGGTCGAACGTCGGGCCTTGGGTGCGGTACGTGACGCGCTCGCGCCTTACGCGACCGGCGAGGGTGTCCTGCTCGCCGGCGCGGCATGGCTCGTTCGTGCCAGCAATGGCGCTACGGAAGCGCCCCGCCGCTGACCGGCGGGAGGATCGCGACCTCGTCCCCCGGAACGAGGATCGTGTTGTCGCCATCGTTGGGGTCCTCACCGTTGACCCAGACCCGGGACGTCGCCAGAACGGCCGCGAGCGCCGATCCGCGCCGCGACCGCAGGTCGTCCAGCAGGTCTCCGAGCGATCGGGCGTCGATGGTGAGCTCTCGGGTCCCGGCGGCGTCGCGCGCCGCGGCGAAGAACCGCACCCGGACGCTCAGGCCGACGTTCCCGTCGTGGCGGTCATCCCGCGGCAGCGTCTTCGGAGCCCTCGATGCGGCTGAGGTCACGCTCGAGGTCGGCGAGGTCACGCTCCGCGGCTTCAAGGGTGGCCAGGTCGCGGTCGGCTGCCTCGGTGCGGAGCTCGTCGTCGGCGGTCGCCACGCCACCAGCGTAGGCGCGAGGTACTCAGCCTTCAGCGAGGCGGAACTCCAACACCGTGGTCTCCTCGTCGACGAGCTCGGCGAGGCGCGTCAAACGCTCGGCGGTGTCGTCGAGCTCGAGGAGCTGCTGGGCGTCGAAGGGCCCGAGGGACGCGAGCGCACACGCCTCGAACGAGGCCCGGACCGGGTCGTCATCCAGCGTGACGTCGACACCCGGGCCGGGCTCCCCGAGCTCGGTGCGGAGCGCGAGCAGGCGTTGGAGCGCCCGGCCGATGTCGGGGATGAGGGAGGCCGCGGTCGGACCGCCGTGCTCGTCGAGCACGTCCACATCGGCGATCGGGTACGGGTCGTCGAGCAACCACTGCGAGACTCGCACCCGGTGCTCTCCGACGGTTACGAGCACCCAGCGGCCGTCGTCGACGCGGCCCGCCTGCACGATCCTCGCCGTGGTGCCCACAGCGAAGCGATGGTCACCACCGCCGACCTCGCTGCCCCGCTCGATCAGGACGACTCCAAACACCGCGTCGTCAGCCAGGCACCGTTCCGTCAACGCTCGGTACCGCGGCTCGAACACGTGCAGCGGGAGCACACCGTGCGGGAAGAGAACCGTCCCGAGCGGAAACATGGGCATCGCTCCGGGCATCGGATGACGGTAGCGAGTGGTGCCTTGGTTCAGTTCGCGCGGGCCCGCAGCCGAGCGGCGTCCTGACGGGCCCGCGCCGCGCCCAGCTCGTCGAGCTCGCCGGCGAGGTCGTCGAGCACCGTGGCTGCCTCTTCGAACCGCCCCAGGGTCCCGAGTAGCGCCGCGGCGTCGCGACGTTCGCCGGCCGCCACGCCGGGTACCGCCAGGCGGAGCCGCAGCGCCCACACGGCATCGGCCGGGGCCCGTTCGACGAGGGTGTGCACGAGATTGGCCAGCATGCGGACGAGGATCGCCCGCGGACCGACGGGCGTGAGGTACGAGTCGGTCCACGGGGCACCGATCCGCAGGCGCTCGAACAGCGCCCGGCACGCCGCGGTGTCGAGAGTCGCTCCGCCGTGGAAGGGGTCGATGAAGCGGCCCGGCCCGGCGCCGACCAGGAAATGGCCGGGCATCCCGATGCCCGGCAGGGTCTGGCCCCGCCGACGGCACACCTCGATCATGAGCACGCTCAAGGTGATCGGGATCCCGAGACGCCGGCGGAGCACCTCGTCGAGGAACGAGTTGCGCGGGTCGGCGTAGTCGATCTCGTTTCCGGCGAACCGTCCGTCGGCGAAGAGGAACTCGGCGATCGCCTCGGGCTCGTCGGGCGCGTCGCGGGACAGCTCGTCGAGCGATGCGAGCGTCGCGGCGATGTCGACGTCGTGATCGTGCGCCGCGATCAACAGCGTCGCTTCGTCGAGTGGGATCTCTCGATCCGGGCGACGAACGAGGCGCATGAACTCCTCGGTGGGCTGCATCAGGCCCGACGGTACACTCGCCGTCGTGACGGACGACCTCCGCGACACCGTCGTGTCACGGCTGCATGGCGTCCACCAGCGGCTGACGCCGAACCGCGAGGCGATCATCGACATCCTCGCCACGACGTCGCGTCCGCTCACCATCCCGGAAGTGCTCGAGGCTCGAGACGGGCTGGCCCAGAGCAGCGTGTACCGCAACCTCGTGGTCCTCGTCGAAGCCGGTGTGGTGCACCGCATCGTCACGAACGACGAGTTCGCCCGCTTCGAGCTCGCCGAGGATCTCGTCGGTCACCACCATCACCTCATCTGCTCGGTGTGCGGCATGGTCGAGGACGTCCCACCCAACGCCCGGCTCGAGCAGTCGCTCCGCCGCGCCGTGGACCAGATCGCCGACGCGACGGGATTTCACACGCACGCGCATCGCATCGACCTCGTGGGGTTGTGCCGCCGCTGTGCCTGACGGGCCGCGCCGACACGGCCGGTTCTGGCGGCGAGATCTCGTCGTGGCGAACGTTCGCGGTGGTGCTGGAGGCCTTCGAATCCCGGTTCGAGGTCGTCTCCGGGGTCCAACCGGGCCTCCAGCAGGGCTGGGCGCGGGTGGAACGGATCCTGCGCCTGGCGTTCCGCCACTTCGAGGAACAGCCGGCGTTCGTGCGCGTCGCCCGGCGGGAGGCCCTCGACGGGGCCCGGTCCTGTTCCAAGGGCTGGGCTCGGAGATGAAGCCGTTCTTCGATCGGGCGGTCGCGTTCCTCGAGACGGAGATGGACGCCGGCCGCCTCCGTCGCGACGACGCCCGTCAGCTGGTCTTCACCGCGTACGGCGCGGTCCTGTCCTCTCTCTCCGACGCCCCGTTCGTGCGCACCCATCGACGACGACCCGCTCGCTCCCTCCGCGCTCGCCAACCGCCGCGCTCGCCAACCGCCGCGCTCGCCAACCGCCGCGAGCATGCCCTCGATCTCTTGCGAAACCCCCTGCTCCCCCTGACCCGCCCTGGTACCGAGGCCGTGATGCCCGGCGCGCTTACCCCCTCGGTATGGTCGCTCGCGGTGGACGAGCTGACCCAACTGCTGCTCGCGGCCCGCGACGGCGACCGCGCCGCGCTCCGCGCGTTTGTCCGGGCCAGCCAAGGCGACGTGTGGCGGTTCGCGGCCCACCGCGTTGGTTCCGACGACGCCGACGACGTCACCCAAGACGTCTACGTCCGAGCCTGGCGGGCGATCCCCGCGTTCCGTCACGACGCGACGGCTCGAACCTGGCTGCTCGCCATCGCCCGCCGCGCCTGCGTCGACGCGCTGCGTCGCCGCGGACGTCGGCTCCGGCTCACCGAACGCGTCGCCGCGGCGCCCACCACCCGCTCGAGCCCCGACCCGGCCGCGGCGAACGCCCTCGAAGACCTCGTCGCCGGGCTGACAGGAGACCGCCGCGACGCCTTCGTGCTCACGCAGCTGCTCGGCTGTTCCTACGACGAAGCCGCCACGATCTGTGACGTGCCCGTCGGCACCATCCGCTCGCGCGTCGCGCGGGCCCGCGCGGACCTGCTCGACCAGCTCCGCGACGTCGCCGCGAGCTGATGCGACCCGGGCGCGTCGTCCTCGCGTTGCTGCTGGGGGCCGGCAGCGTCGTAGCCGCCGCGGAGCCAGCCGGAGCGCATGGTGTCGCGGGTATTCAACCGAGCAACTTCGACACTCGGGTTCTCGCCGTCGTCCCCACCACGACCGGCATCCACGTCCAGGCCGTGGACCTCGGCAACAAGCTGCAGCTCGACAACCACACCGGTCGCGACATCGTCGTGCTCGGCTACGACGACGAGCCGTACCTTCGCGTCGGACCCGCCGGGATCTTCCAGAACGTTCGGTCTCCCGCGGTGTACCTCAACCGAACCCGGACCGGGAACGTTCCGGTGCCGGCGTCGGCGGACCCGCACGCGTCGCCGCAGTGGCAGCGGATCGGGAGCGGCACCACCGTGCGCTGGCACGACCATCGAGCCCACTGGCTAGCGACGACGAACCCACCCCAGGTCCAACGCGACCCCGGCTCCCGTCATCTCGTCCAGCGCTGGACCGTCACGCTGCTGGCCGACCGGACCCGCATCCAGGTACACGGCGACGTCGTGTGGGTACCCGGCCCGTCACCGTGGATCTGGCTGGCAGTAGCGCTCGGTTTGGCCCTCGCGGTCGTCGTCCTCGCCGCGACCCGACTCGGCCGGGTCGCGGTGGCGGCGAGCCTCACCGGGTTGATCGTCGGCGAGACCGTCCACGTCTTCGGGTCCTGGGCGGCGACGACCGTCGCCGGGACCACGAAATTGGCCGCGAGCGCGTACGCACTCGGAGGCATCGCGGTGGCGACGGTGGCACTGGTGTGGGTGGTCCGGCGCGGCGTCCACTCCGCCGCGCCCCTGTTGCTGCTGACCGGCCTGTTCTTGGCCCTCGCCGGAGGGCTCGCCGACGTCACCACGCTGTACAGCTCGCAGCTGCCCACCACCCTGCCCGCCACGCTCGCCCGCCTCGAGGTCGCGGCGACGATCGGGCTCGGCGCCGGGATCGCGATCGTCGGCGGCTGGCGCCTCCGGCCCGCCGCGCCCCGGGAACGCCGGGTCGCCGCGACCCGCACACCCGCCGCGGTCAGCGGTCGGTGAGCCAGCTCAATGGGTCGGGTCCTCACATTCGTGACACTCGAGCTCGAGCGTCGTGTGCGCGATCCCGAACCGGTCCGCGAGCATCGCCTTGAGTTCGTCGCCGCGGACCTGAGCGTCGTGTAGGGACGGCACCTCACCGAGCACGATGTGCGCCGACAGCGCAGGGAGATCCGACGCGACCTCCCAGACGTGGAGGTGGTGCACCGCCTCGACACCGACCTCGCCGAACAGGGCCCGCTCGACCTGGTCGACATCGACGCCGCGGGGCGCCGCTTCGAGCAACACGTTCGTCGTGTCACGCAACACGCCCCAAGCCGACCAGGCCACGAGCGCGGCGATCCCGAGCGACGCCGCGGGATCGAGCCACGTCGCGCCGAACGCGAGAATCCCGATCCCGGCCACCATCGCCCCGAGCGAGCTGGCGACGTCGGCGAACATGTGCACCATCGCGGCTCGAAGGTTCAGATTCTTGCCCGCGACGCGCGCCAGCACCACGGTGGCCACCGCGTTGACGACGAGGCCCACGGTCGCGACGCCGAGCAGCCCGGCCCCGTCGACTGGCTGGCCGTGGCCGAGTCGCTGCGCCGCCTCGACCGCGATCCAGACCGCGACGCCGAGCACCAACAACCCGTTCGCCTGGGCGCCGAGCGCTTCGGCGCGGCGAAACCCGAACGTGCGACGTCTCGAGGCGGGTCGCGCGACGAGGTGTTGAGCGACGAGCGCCACCGCGAGTCCGACCACGTCGGTCGCCAGATGGGTGGCGTCGGCCAGCAACGCCAGCGACGAGAACAAGAAGCCACCGACGACCTCGACCACCACCAGCCCGCCGTTGGCGCCCAAGGCGATCCAGAGCGCCCGGCGCGCCCGCGGGTCCGCAACGGTCATCGCCTCTATCTTGGCCCGAACGCACCGCGTGGCGGGCGCCGCTCGTCGCGACCGCGACCCACTGGTGCCGATGCGCCGACCGGTAGGGTGCCGCTCGTGCGCCTCGCCGGGGAGATCGCGCTCGTGACCGGCTCGACGGCCGGGATCGGCAAGGCCATCGCGCTCGAGTTCGCCCAGCAAGGCGCCGTGGTGTGCGTCCACGGTCGCGACGCGGCGCGTGGCGGCGCGGTGGTCGACCAGATCGTCGATTCCGGCGGCGACGCCCACTTCGTCGCCGCGGACCTGTCGACCGAAGACGCCTGCACCGAGGTCGTCCGCGCGACCGCCGACCGCTTCGATGGGCTGAGCATCTTGGTGAACAACGCGGTCGCCAGCCCCGATGGTCACGACGCCCGAGTCGGGGAGATGGACACCGCCTATTGGGAGGACGCCCTGCGGGTGAACCTCACCGCGCCGATGTGGCTCTGCCGCGCCGCGATCCCACATCTGCTCCGAGGCGGCCACGGCGCGATCGTGAACATCTCCTCACGACAAGCGGAGCGCCCCAGCGCGGGGCTGGCCGCCTACGCCGCGAGCAAGGGCGGACTGAACGCGCTGACCCGGGCCGTGGCCGTGGAGTACGCGGCGCAGGACATCCGGTGCAACACGATCAGCCCCGGGTACGTGATCAACGAGCGCCGCGACGCCGACCTGGCGCCGGATCGGCGACGTCGGCTCGAAGCCATGCATCTCACGCGTCTCGGAGAGGCCCAGGACATCGCCTCGGCCGCGGTGTACCTCGCAAGCCACGAATCGGACTTCGTCACCGGAATCAACCTTGAGCTCGACGGCGGCAGCGGCCACGCCCGCGCCGCCGCGCTGGGATGATCTCCGACGCCGAGCTCGCCAAGACCTGCGCGTGGGTGACGGGCGAAGACGAGCGTCACGTCGCGGTCACCGACGACGGCTGGAACCTTGCGCTCTACCGGTATCGCGGTTCGGGACCACCGGTCCTGTGCGGCCACGGCCTCGCCGGGAGCCGCTTCATCTTCGACGTCCATCCCGACTACTCCATCGCCCGGTACCTCGCCGCCCAGGGTCACGACGTGTGGCTCGTCGACCTCCGGGGCCGCGGGGACAGCTGGCCCGACGGCCCCCGCGACCAGCTGCAATGGTCCTTCGACGACTTCGTGTTCCGCGATGTTCCAGCGGCGTGCGCTCGGGTGCTCGACGTCACCGGCGCCAGCGAGGTGGCCTGGATCGGCACCGAGATGAGCGGCCAGGTGGCGTACGCCGCGGTGATCAGCGGTACCGCACCGTTGCGGCGGGTCGTCACGATGGGATCGCCGGTCGTCACACCGGCGCATGCGCAGGTACCCGGCGTGACGACGCCGTATCCCGAACGAGACGGCAACCGGTACCGGTTCTCGATGGTCCAGGGCGTCGGAGCCCGGTTGGCGGAGCAGCGATCAGAGGTGCTCGAGAGCAGCTTCCGTCCTGCCGACACCGACTGGGTCGTCACGGCCCGCTACTTCACCCACGGCGTCCCCGACGAGGCCACCGATCTCATCGACCAGTTCGCCGACTGGGTCGATACCGCCACCATGCGGTCCCGCGACCGATCCTTGGTGTGGTCCGAACGTCTCGACGAGTTCACCGTGCCCGTACTCGTCGCGGTCGGCGCCGCCGACCTGCAGCGACCGGCGTCCGCGGTGCACGCCACGTTCGACGCGCTGGGCAGCGCGGACAAGCAGCTGGTCGTCGCCGGCACCGAGGCCGGCTGGCCTGTCGATGCCGGTCACGACGACCTGCTCTGCGGGCTGGCGGCACCAACCCACCTATATCCGCGGCTCGACCGCTTCCTCCGGGACGGATGATGCACCCGCGGGTGTCGCTGAGCGCGATCTCGACGTTCTCGTGGACCCTGGATCAGGACCTGGCGTTCTACGAAGACGCTGGGATCACCGCGATCGGCGCGTCGCTCGCCAAGCTCGAGGCCGCAGGGCTCGACGCCGGCGCCCAGCGGCTGCACGACGCCGGACTGCGGATCACCAACCTGATCGGAATCGGGCCCTTCGTCCTGTCCGACCCGACCCAATGGGAACGGCAACGGCACCGGGTGCGCCGAGCACTCGACGCCGCCGAGACCATCGGCGCCGAGTGCCTGATCCTCACGACCGGTCCGGCCGGCGCTTTGTCGTGGGAGGATGCCGCGGACGCGCTCGCGTCGGCGGTCGGGCCCGTCCTCGACGACGCCCGCGCCCGCGGGATCCCGTTCGGTCTCGAGCACACCAACTCGCTGCGCGTCGATGTCGGGTTTGTGCACACCCTGCGCGATGTCGTGGACCTGGCCCGCCGGCTCGACGTCGGCGTCTGCGTCGAGCTGAATGCCTGCTGGGCCGAGCGGGGACTCGCTGACACGATCCGCGACGCTGTCGACACGTTCCGGATCGTCCAGGTGAGCGACTTCGCGGTCGGGACGCTCTCGACCCCGAACCGTCTGGTACCCGGCGACGGAGACATCCCTCTTCGTCGGCTCCTGGCTCAGCTGGTCGCGGCCGGTTATCCCGGCGTGTTCGACCTCGAGCTCATCGGCCCTCGCATCGACGAGGAGGGTTACGCCGCGGCAAGCCGCCGGGCGGTCGACCGGCTCGGTGCGCTCCTCGACCAGGCCGGCGCCTGAACGCTGCTCAGGCCCTCCACTCCACCGGCGTCCCGTGGAACCCGGCGAGGGCCAGGAGCCGCTCCTCACCCTCGGGCCAGAGCGTGAGTCGCAGCTCGGCGCGGGTCACCTCGGTCGCCGAGGTTGGCTCGAGCCGCAACCACGCCAGCGGCGCGGACGGAGTGGCGCGGGCACCGGCGGCAGCGAGGATGGCGGCGAACTCCGTGACGTCGTCCGGCCCGAAGTACGGCATGACGATGGAGTGGAAGACGACCGTGGCTTCGTCGGGATGGGGCTGGGCGAGCTGCGCTGCGACCCATTCGAGGGCGTCCGCTTGGTCGACGTTGGCCGGCACCCGGGCCGCGACGTCGAGCGCGCTGCGCAGGAGCGTGAACCGGGCGGACTGGTCGGGCCAGACGTAGCCGAGCAGCGCGAGGCGCCCGGAGTCGCTCGCCGGGTCGATCGGATCGCGGTCGCAGCCAGCGCGGGACGACACCGTCATGGTGACGTCGAACGGGGGTGGCTGGCCCTCCCAGACGTCGACGAAGCGCACCGGTGATGCGGGGTCTCCAAGCCCGTGCTCACCCGACTGGTACCAGAAATGGTCGAACCGCAGGTTCAGGCCTGCGCTCGCACCAACCTCGAGGATGCGCAGCGGGTGCCCGGTCTCCGCCGAGACGGCCAGGAACCCGCCGATCAACGCGGCCGACCGGCCGACCTCATTGGTCTGGGGTGGTCGGTCGAGCGACCGGGCGAGCTCGTCGTGTCGCGCCGTGAACAAGGACCGCACCGCCGGCCAAGCCGCGGCGGCGTCGGCGTCGCCACCGACCGAGGGGTAGTGCGCGGTGAGCTCGGGGGCAGCGCCGCCGAGCACGAGACGGTGCACCGCGCCGAGGAGCCGCAGCTGGGGGACGTGGAGCGCGGGGTCGTCGACGGTGCGGCCGAGGAGATCCCAGGTGGGTCCGCCAGCCTCGGCGTCAACGGCGAGGTGCTCGAGCAGTTCCGCGTAGAACGGGGACCGTCCTGCCCCGCAGTACGCAGCCTGGCCCCGCAAGCGTGCGCCGAGTTTCGTCCGCGCGTCGGCGCTCACGGGGCCGATGGTCCCCACGGCGGGCGGTCAGCATCGTCGACGACCTCGATGGGTGCGCCTTGGACCTCGTGGAGCATCTCCCAGAACCACGACGGCCAGGCGGTGACGCGCCCGTCGGACCCGACGAGCAGCTGGACGATCCAAGCTCGGGCGAGCGGCGCCGCGCCGGTTGCCTCCACGAGGCGCTGCTCGACGATGGCTGCCTTCCCGCGCCGCTGCACGTACCGGGTGGCCCCGACGTATCGCTCGTGCATCCAGCCTTCGCGCTCGTAGAGGACGTGGAGCTCGCGCACGACGACCGTCATGCCCTCGCGACGCACGAACTTCGGCCAGCGGGGCGCGAGCCGCGACGCCACGTACGCGGTGCGCAACTCGTTGAACATGCGGGCCGCGGCGGTGTTATTGAGGTGGTCCTGGTATTCGTCCCGGTCGGCGTCGACGGGGTCGACGTCGAAGACCACGGTGAACCCCTCGGCGCGCAGCGACGCCACGCCGGGGGACAGGGCTGGTTCGCCGGGGCGGACCCCGGCGACGGGCCACGGGTTCCTCCAGTCGGCGTCTCGTCCTCGCGCTTCGCTCAACCGCCTAGGACCACATGAAGGTTCCGCCATCGACCATGAAGGTGTGGCCGGTCACGAAGCGGCACGCATCGGAGCACAAGAAGTGGGCCACCGGGCCGATGTCGAGCTCCGGATCTCCGTTGCGGCCCATGGGGCAGTTCCGCATGAACTCCTCGTAGTGCTCCGATCCGACGGCGCGTGGCGGAGCGGCCGCGGGAGCGATGGCGTTGACCACGATCCCGTCCGCCGCCCACTCCCGGGCTGCGGTGCGGGTCAAGGCGCGGATGGCCTCCTTCGAGGCGTTGTAGGCACCGAAGCCCTGACCGCCAGTGCGTCCCATCGACGACGCGAAGTTGACGATGCGACCCCAGCCTGCGGCGCGCATGTGGGGGTAGACGGCCTGCATGGCCCGCAGGGTGCCGAGCACCCCGGAGCGGTAGAACACGTCGACGTCGTCGGCGACGACATCGGCCATGGGTGCGTTGGCGCGGAAGGTCTGCGCGTTGTTGATGATCCCGTCGACCCGGCCGAGCTCGTCGGCGACGTGCGCCACCATGGCGTCGATCGAATCCTCGTCGCGAATGTCGACCTCGACGCCGAGGTTGGGGGCACCGAGCTCGGAGAGCTCGTCGCAGGTGCGTCGCAGCTTGTCGGGCTGATAGTCGGCAACGACGACCGTCGCACCGGCCTTGGCGAGATGGTTCGCCATCCCGCGTCCGACGCCCTGGCCGGAACCGGTGACGATGATGACCCGCCCATCGACGCTGTGCATCGCGCGGGTGGCCTCGGGCGAGACTTCGGGGTGGAGCACGATCCGGGAGGCTACGCCCCGGGTTCCTTCGCGTGGATCAGCTCGACGAGGACACCGTCGGGGTCACGGACCGTCGCCATCGAGACCGGCCCGAGCGGACCCGACTGCTCGATCCGGCGGGGGTGCTCCGCGAAGCCGAGACCTCGGAGCCGGCGGAGGGTGACGTCGACGTCGACGAAGAACGACAGCAGGAAGAAGCCCGAGCCGGGCGACTCCGCCGCGGTGACCGGACTGGCGGGTTCTCCTGCCGCGTCGTCGAAGACCACGAGCTCCACGATCCCGGCGTCGGCGCGAGCCGGGTCACCGAGGAACACCGATCGGAGGTGACGCGACGACACGTCGAACAGCGCGGGCCAGTCGCCTTCGAACCGGTGGTCCATCAGGACATCGAGCC
>DAIPLE010000304.1:0-2118 GCA_036769425.1 Actinomycetota bacterium | reverse complement strand
CCCTGCGCCGCTTCGTCAACGTCTTCGTCGCCGAGGAGGACATCCGCTTCCTCGACGGGACCGACACCAAGGTCGGTGACGGCACCGTCGTCAGCATCGTGCCCGCCGTCGCCGGCGGTTGACCCCCTTCCGCCTATGTAGGTAAGGTTGCCCTTAGTTAGCACTTTCGGGTGGCCGCGCGGGAAGTGGGCTCATGTCGTCGGGCGAGATCGTCCTGCTGGGTGCGGTCGCCGGGTTCACGATCTTCCTCGGCCTGCCCGTCGGCCGGGTCCGGGCGATGCCGGTCATGTATCGGGCCCTCCTCAACGCCGGAGCGGCCGGCGTCTTGGTGTTCTTGCTGGTCGAGACCACCGCGAACGGTTTCGATCCGATCCACGCCGCGGTTCGCGACCACCGCTGGGCTGACGTCGCGGTTCGCACCCCGATCTTCCTCAGCGCGTTCGCGATCGGTCTGCTCGGTCTCGTGTACTACGAGAAGCGGCTCATGCGCCGCCGCGTCCCGGCCCCGGCCGGCCCGGGCGCCGCGCTCCTCGACGACCTCCAGGTCAGCGGCGGCCGTGTCGCGGGGCTCTCCGACACCCGACGCCTGGCGCTGTTCATCGCCATCGGGATCGGGTTGCACAACCTCGCTGAAGGGCTGGCCATCGGCCAGTCGGCGGCGAGCGGCCGGATCAGCCTGGCGCTCCTGCTCGTCGTCGGCTTCGGGCTCCACAACTCGACCGAAGGGTTCGGGATCGTCGCCCCCCTTGCCGCCGAAGCGGACCGTCCCGGCTGGGGGTTCCTCGCCGTCCTCGGGCTGATCGGCGGCGGCCCGACCTTCGTCGGCACCCTCATCGGCCAGAGCGTCACGAACACGAACCTCGAGATCGCGTTCCTCGCCCTCGCCGCGGGATCGATCCTCTACGTCGTCGTCCAGCTCCTTACGGTCGCGTTCCGCCTCGAGCACGACCCCCGCCACGTCATGTGGGGGCTCTTCGCGGGGCTGGTCCTCGGGTTCTTGACCGACCTCGTGCTCGTCGCGGCCGGCGCCTGACCTACAGCACCTCGACGAACGTCAGGCGGGCCACGTCGGCGGGGACAGTCTGCTCGCTGTCGTTCCCCCGGACCAGGACGCCCCCGGAACCCGTCGCCACAACGGACGCCTCGGCACCCGGGATCAGTCCCGCCCCCGCCAGGAGCGCCAACGCCCGATCGTCGAGCTCGATCTTCTCGCTGATGCGCGTCACCCGCACCCGGCCGGGTCCGGCCTGGGCCAGCGGCACCGTCGGGACCGTCGGGACGAAGTGGGCCGAGCCGGGGATCGGGTTGCCGTGAGGACACGTCGCGGGGTCGCCCAACAGCTCGACGAGCTTGGCTTCCACATCGGCCGAGATGGCGTGCTCCCAACGGTCGGCCTCCCGATGCACCTTCTCCCACTCGAGGCCGATGACGTCCACCAGGAGTCGTTCCGCCAGCCGGTGCCGGCGGACGATCGACGTGGCCAGCGCCCGTCCCGACCCGGTGAGCCGGAGGCTGCGGTCGTCGAGCAGCTCGGCGTAGCCCTGCCCGACCAGACGGTTCACCTGCTCCGAGACCGCGGCGGCGGACAGCCCGAGCCGCTCCACGAGCCGAGCCCGGATGGGGGTGACCCCCTCCTCCTCGATCTCGAGGATCGTCTCGAGGTACTCCTCGGTGGCATCGTGCATCTCGGCCACGGCTCGGAGCGTAAGCGAGCCTGGCCCGCACCGCGACCGGATACCCGAGGGCCACCCGGCACGGATCCGAGCCCGGCTTATTTGCACTCGCGTAGACCGAGTGCCAATATGGGCTAGCACTCGCCGCCTGTGAGTGCCAACGAACTCGTCCCCAACCACTCCCAGGGGGAGCCAGATGCCTAAGCAAATCGCCTACGCCGAGAGTGCCCGCCGGTCACTCGAAGCCGGGATGAACAAGCTCGCCGACGCGGTCCGCGTGACCCTCGGGCCCCGAGGCCGCAACGTCGTCCTCGAGAAGAAGTGGGGCGCACCCACGATCACCAACGACGGGGTGTCGATCGCCAAGGAGATCGACCTCGAAGACCCGTACGAGAAGATCGGCGCCGAGCTGGTCAAGGAAGTCGCCAAGAAGACCGACGACGTC
>DAIPLE010000118.1:0-6992 GCA_036769425.1 Actinomycetota bacterium | reverse complement strand
AGGCGGGCGAGCTTGCCGGAGCGACCGTCGAGCGGACGGTCATCGTCTTGGTACGCGGCCGGGTGGTTGCAGATCTGTTTGAGGGCCGTGATCGCGGCGAGGATCTGGCCTTTGCGGGGTTCCTCACCTTCGGGACCGCCGGTGCCGGTCACCAGCTTGTCGAGGACAGCCTGGTACATCCCGATCTGTTCGGGGGTCATCGAGCAGTGGTCGAGCTCGTCGATCCGGTCGGGGAGCTCGGCCGCGATGACCGGCTCGGCCTTGGTGCGACGGAAGACGAGGATTCCGTTCAGGGCTCGGAGCGCGTCCTCGGCGGCGGCGGTGGCGCCGCCTTCGTGGGAGAGGTGGGCGATGAATTGTGGTCGGGGGCCGACGAGCCCGGGGTTGGTGAAGTCCAGGATGGCCCACAGGTCGCCGAGGCCGTTCTCGATGGGGGTGCCGGTGAGCGCGACCCGGGTTCGGGCGGGGATCCGGCGCAGCTGTTGTGAGGTCTCGTTCGTGGGGTTTTTGATCGCCTGGGCTTCGTCGAGAACGAGCCGCGCCCATTCCACGTCGGCGATCGCGTCGACGTCGCGGACCGCGGTCCCGTAGGTGGTGATGACGACGTCGGCGCCGTCGACCTCGGCGGCGATCTCATCGGGGGAGGCGCGATTGGTGCCGTGGTGCACGACGACTCGCAGGCCGGGAGTGAAACGGGCGGCTTCGGCGGCCCAGTTGCCGACGACGGCTGCCGGAGCGACGACGAGCGCGGGGCCGTCGGCCGCGCCGGCGAGGAGGTGGGCGAGCATGGTCGGTGTCTTGCCGAGGCCCATGTCGAGGGCGAGACAGCCGCCGAGCCCCGCGGAGTCGAGGAAGCCGAGCCAGGCCAGGGCTTCGGCCTGGTAGTCGCGTAGGTCGCCGACAAATCCGTCGGGGGCGCCGGCCGGTTCGGCCGACAAGTTGGCTGCGGCGCTGAGCAGATCGGCGGCCCAGCCGCCCCCAGCCACCGAGATCCCGCCCGAGAGGGGCGAGCCCTCGAGACCGAGAGCGAGGCGGAGCATCTCGGCGCCCGACAGCTGGGTGGTCGCCGCTCGTTCCGCGAGCGTTTCGGCCGCGGCTTGCAGGTCGGCCTGGTCAATCGCGACCCATCGTCCCCCGGAGCGGATGAGAGGCTGGGCTTCCTTGGCGAGTCGGGCGATGTCGTCCGCGGTGAGCTCGACGTCGTCGAAGAGGGCCGACCATCGCACGTTGGCGAGCTGGTTGGCGCCGACGGCGGTCGTCGACGACGGGTCGGCGAAGACCCGCAGCGTCGGTGTGGGGCGACGCCGCGAGAGTGCCGGTACTCGCACATCGAAGCCGGCTGCGCTGAGCCGAGGACCGGTCGTCACCATCAGCTCCCAGGCCTCGTCCTGGCTGAGGATCACCTGGCCGCGTCGGGTGCTGCCGGGGCGGAGCAGCGCCGGCAGCATCCGCTCGAGGCGGGTCAGTTCGTCTTCCAAGGCGCTGCGGTCCGAGCCGGCGTTGACGATCGCCTGCTCGATGGGGGTCAAGGCGCCGTCCGGTCCGGGAGCGAGCACCGCGAGGTGCCAGGCGCCGCGGTCATCGGGAGGATCGAGTCGCACGACGAGGGGCGCGTGTTCTCGCGTCACTGACCGGGCCCAACGCTCCCCCCGGGTCGAGATCTCGCCCGCGATGCGCACCGGGGCGTCGAAGGCACTGCCGTCGAGTCGGGCGAGGAACGCCTCGGCGACATCGGCTCCGGTGCGAACGCGTGGGGGTGGCGCGGGAACCTCGAGGCGACGAGCGCCGTCGCGGCAGATCGCGCCGACCATCCCGGTGAGCGCGGAGCGGGTCAGGGCCCGTCGGTCGACGTGCGGGTCGAGCGCCAGGACGGTCCCGGGCATGGTGCTGGCGAACTGGGTGAGGCGGGTGGGGTCGATGAGGGCGGGGGTCCAGCGGACCGAGTAGGAGCCGCTGGAGGCACTGGCGCTCCCGTTTCCTCGGCGGCGTTGGCGCAGCAACGGTACGACCGCGCCGCGTGCCGTCAGCTCCACCGCCCAGATCGCGACGCGGCCCAGCCACCGGGCGCTTGGACCGAGGTCGTCGCCGGCCTGTCCGGCTCCGGCCGCGACCAGCCATCCCAACACCTCACCGACCGGGGTGGCGAGCGCATCGGCGGTGCTGCCACCGGGGAGCACGACGACGCCGTGCGGGATCCAACCCGATGCCGGGGCGCCCGCGGCGGTGAGCAGGGCGAGGACCTGATCGCCGTCGGCGGAGGGGGCGCCAGGCCCGGCGACCCACGCGATGACCCGGCCCGGTTCCCAGGAGGCCTGCAGCCGGGCGACGCCGTCGGCGACTATGTCGTCGTCGGCGTCGGCTCGGCGCGTCCCACGATCGGGGTGCCCGTCGGGTGTTGAGCCGCGTTCGTTCGTGAGCCGGGCCCACGCCGCGGCGAGCCGTTGCCGCTCCGACGTCAGGTCGGTGACCACCTGGTCCCGCTCTTTCCCGTGCAGCGATCGGGCGCTGCTGAGATGCTCCTCGGCGTCGCGAAGGAGGCGGAGCAGCGAGGCTCGCCACGCCGCCTCGTCGGCTTCGAGGACCGAGAGCTGTTCGGGGGTGGCGTCGCCGTCAGCTTCGGCGCCGACGTACAGGTCGAACTGCCAGGGGCTGAGGGTCGGCGGCGCCGACGGCGGGTTCACCGATTCACCCGTCTGGCCGGCCGGCCGTCGACGGTGCGACCGCAGTGGCCACTCGAGTCGGTCATGGATCTCCGTTGGTACGCCAGAGGACACCGCGTGTCCTCGAAGAAGCACAGGCCGCAGCACCACTGGGGGACTGCCCGGACCGTGGGGTGTCGAGCACCCGGACCGGCGCCTCCGGCTGGGTCGGCGGGAGGCGCCTGCTCCGATCAGTGTACGCGAGCCGGGGCGCCGGGTCGGCGCACCGAGACGGACCGGCGCGGCGGCCTATCGGTAGTCGGGGTTGGGGAAGTCGAACCGGCAGCCGGCGTCCCATTCCGAGCGTTGGTTGCCGTGGGCGGGGATGCCACCGGCGTCCTTGATCAGCCGGGCCAGGTGCAGCAGGTTCCAGATCATGAAGGTGGTGTTTCGGTTGGTGAAGTCGTTCTCAGGGCCGCCCGAACCGGGGTCGAGGTACGACGGTCCGGGCCCGGCCTCTCCGATCCAGCCGGCGTCGGCTTGGGGTGGGATCACGTACCCGAGATGCTGCAACGAGTAGAGGACATTCATGGCGCAGTGCTTCACGCCGTCCTCGTTGCCGGTGACGAGGCAGCCGCCGACCCGGCCGTAGTAGGCGTATTGGCCGTGGTCGTTCAGTAGGTGCGAGTTGCCGTAGAGGCGTTCGATGATCCGGGTGCACACCGATGATTTCTCGCCGAGCCAGATCGGTGTGCTGATCACGAGAATGTCGGAGGCCATGACCTGCTCGGAGATCGCCGGCCATTCGTCGCGTTCCCAGCCGTGCTCGGTCATGTCGGGCCAGACCCCGGTCGCGATGTCGTGATCGATCGCCCGGAGGCTCGCCACCTGGACGCCTTGCTGTCGCATGATCTCGATGCCGATGTCGGCGAGACCTTGGGTGTGCGAGACCTCAGGGGATCGTTTCAGGGTGCAGTTAATGAACAGCGCTCGGAGGTCCGAGAAGTCCCAGCGGTTCTGTGCCGACAGTTCTACTTGCTGGGCGCTGAGCATCGTGAGGGGTGCCCCTTCGTGATGGGTGCGGTGTCGTCCTAACGGGTGCACCGCGGTCCAAGGTCGGTGCCTCGGCGCGTCGTCTCGTCGGTCGAGGGCCGGGAACGTATCGCGTGTACCGGTGGCCGCGTCGGCGAGGACCGGGCGGACCGGTAACCGTTCACGGTTGACGGATCGTCATCGTCGTTCGTTGGTGGTGGGGTTGCTTCGCCGGCGCCGAGGTGGCGGGGCGGCGCCCGTGGGGGCGAGCTCAACGCACCCGGCGTTGCGACCGTGTGGTCGGTCGAGGGACGGGCTGGGGGTTTCTTACCGAATTCTCGGACGGCTCTCGCCGCCGTCTGGGATCGGCAGGTCATCCTCGGGACGGCACCGAGATGAGAGGAGAAACGATGAGCACGACTACCGCAACGTCCGCGCCGCCCCGCTCGCGTCGACGGCCAGGGGCAGCTGACCCCAACCCAGATACCACACGGATCGGGTCGGTGATGCTTGATCGTCGACCGGAACCGGCCCGCGGAGCATCCGACGCTCCGCGGCCCGCGGCTCGGCCGTGCCGTCACGGCTGGCAACGGGCGGGAGCCGTCATCGGCGGTGTCGCTGCCGTGGTCTTGCTCGGCACCCTGTCGTCATGAGTCCCGGGTCGCGTCCGCCACCCCGCCGGGCTTCCCCGCGTGCTGGTGCCGACGGCCGCGACCGGTCGTCGCGCGGTGACGCGGTTAGTCGACGTGAACGGGGATCGAGGTCACGACCGTGCCCTTTCGGAATAGCAGCCGGGCCTTGAGCAGCAGCGCGCTCTGGTTGTGGAGCAACTGGCCCCACCAGTGTTGGACCACGAACTCCGGGATGATCACCGTCACAACGTCGTTGGCGTAACGGCGGTCGAGCGCGTCGACATAGTCGAGGATCGGGCGCGTCAGTTCCCGATAGGGCGACGGCACAATGTCGAGGGGGATGCCGAACTGGTACGTCGCCCAGTGCTCGCGCATCTGGGCGGCGGAGTCGTCGTCGTCAGCGACGTGGACGGCATGGAGGTAGTGCGGGCGCAACGACTTGGCGTAGGCGAGGGCCTCGACAACGCCCGTGTGAATCTCGGGTCCGACGAGCACGACGACGGTGTGCACAAGGTCGGGGATGGGGGTACCTGGTTCGCACTCCAACGCTCGAGAGACGCGGTCGTAGTGGCGTTTGATGGCCCAGAACGTGAGGACCATGAGGGGAATCGCGACCGTCGGTATCCAAGCTCCTTCGGTGAACTTCGAGGCGAGGATGACGGCCGTGACGACGCTGGTCGCGGTGGCACCGACGGCGTTGATCGTCAGACGTCGTCTCCATCCCTGCTCGCGGAGACGCCAGTGGTGGACGACCATGCCGGTCTGGGAGAGCGTGAAGGACATGAACAGCCCGACCGCGAAGAGGGGGATGAGCGCGCTGACGTCGCCCTTGAAGGCGATGATGAGCCCGCTGGACGCCGCGGCGAGGACCAGGATCCCGTTCGAGAGGACGAGCCGATCCCCTCGGTGGGCCAGCTGTCGGGGAAGGAACCTGTCGGCGGCCACGATCGCCGACAGCCGGGGGAAGTCGGCGAACGCGGTGTTGGCGGAGAGAGTCAGGATCGCCGCCGTCGAGGCCTGGAGGAGTCCGTACAAGAGGCCGTTCCCGAACACGGCGTGACCCATGGTCGACAAGACGGTCTGGTTGGGGCTCAGGGTGGGTCGGAGTCGCACTGCGAGGAGCGCGATGCCGAGGAACAAGACACCGAGAATCGTGGCGACCCAGGTCAGGGTGATCGCGGCGTTCCTCGACTCGGGTTTGCGGAACGCCTGGATCCCGTTCGAGATCGCCTCGACGCCGCTCAGCGCCACCGCACCCGAGGAGAACGCCCGCATGAGCAGGAAGAACGAGGCCCCCATCAGCATGGCGTGAGGACCGGTGAATTGGGTGAGGGCGGCATGGTTGACCGGGAGTCGATGCAGACTCCCGGTCTCGAAGCGGATCAGTCCCCAGACGACCAGTGCGCTCATCGCCACGATGTAGGTGTAGGTGGGTGGCGCGAAGAGGCGACCGGACTCGCGCACGCCGCGAAGGTTGGCCAGGACGATGATCACGATCAATCCCAGTCCGAGCGCGACTTCGTGACCTCGCAACGGGGCGACCGCCGAGGTGATCGCGGCGACACCGGCCGCGACCGATACCGAGACCGTCAGGGTGTAGTCGACCATCAGCGACGCGGCCGCGACGAGTGACGGTGTCGTGCCGAGGTTCTCCCGGCTGACGATGTACGAGCCACCCCCGTTCGGGTAGGCGTACAGGGTCTGGCGGTAGCTGGCGGTCACGATGACCAGGAGCGCGATGACCACCAGCGAGATCGGTACGAGGTTGTCGAGCGCCGCCATACCGGCGGCGGGCACCAAGACGACAAGGATCTCTTGGGACGCGAAGGCGGTCGAGGCGACCGCGTCGGTGCCGAACACCGCGAGGGCGACGCGCTTCGTGAGTCGCTGCTCCCCGAACTGCTCGGATCGCAGGGGATGACCGACGAGCAGCCGCTTCAGTACGGAGTACATGGCGTCTCGGCTCCCGTCTACTGCTCGGCGAGGAAGGCGGCGAGCTCGACGACGGGATCGCGGGTCACGGGACCGGTGGCAACCACCTCGGCGCGCCGGATCGTTGCGTTGAACGGGAACGGTGCGGTGTACCCGTCGCCGACGGCGGGTCCCCACTCGTAGCCGCAGGTGAGCCCGATTCCGACGCCGTTGAACCCGGCGGGGGTGAAGCGCGGGATGGTCCCTTCGGACCTCGTGGTGCCGTCGCAGCGGAGGAGGGCATGACCGCCGTGGCCAGCGTCCTTCTCGAAGACGAACTCGAGCCGGTGCCGGCCGGCGTCGAGTGCGGCGTCGTCGACGAGGACGTGACGTTCCTTGCCGTACAAGTTGTGAACGTATCGGAGATGTCCGTCGAGGATGTGCAACGACCACCCCCCGAGCGCGCAACCCAGCGCGAGCAGCACACCGCTCGGAACGGTGCCGTCGGGGATCTCCACCTCGACCCGCAGGATGTGGGAGCGATTGCGCACGTTGACCGCCACGTGCTCCGGGACTGGCGCGCCGCCGGGGAAGTAGCGGAAGTGGTCTCGTGGCGCGAGCCGCGACGGCTTGGGGTACGCCAGTGTCCACAGCACCCGGTTGTCGAGGGGGAGCACCTGGTTGCGTTCGGCTTCGTCCCACCAGCGCTCCACGAGCGCGGCCAGGCGGTCCGGTTGCTGCGCCGCGAGGTCGGTGGTCTCCGAGAGGTCCTCGGCGA
>DAIPLE010000117.1:5518-6995 GCA_036769425.1 Actinomycetota bacterium | reverse complement strand
CGCAGCGTCCGGGCTCCCGACACCACGACCACCTCCACCACCGCGCCACCGCCGACGACGACCACCACCGTCGACCCCGGCACGCTCCCCCAGACGATGGACCAGCCGACCACGACCGACCCGCAGTTCCAGGCCGGCGTCCAGAGCTTCTGGCAGGCGATCGTCACCGACAACCCGGCGACCGCGATGCCCTTCTTCTTCCCGCTTACCGCCTACCAGCAGGTCAAGGCCATCGCGAACCCGGCCTCGGACTGGCAGCAGCGTCTCGTCGGCGCCTACCAACAAGACATCCACGCCCTACACGGCTCACTCGGGGCGGGCGCCCCGACCGCGCAGCTCGCCGGGATCGACGTCCCCAGCGGCGCCCAATGGGTGCAGCCCGGCGCGGAGTACAACAAGCTCTCGTACTGGCGGATCTACGGGACGACCGTCCGCTACACCGTCGGTGGACGCCCCGGCTCGTTTCGGATCGCGTCGATGATCTCGTGGCGAGGCCGCTGGTACATCGTCCACCTCGCCCGAATCGCCTGACCGGGCGCCCCGCCGAGCCGCGGTGACCGGCCGTCGCCGGGATCCTGGTCGAGCACCAGTACCCTACGAGCCTGTGGCCGTGGCGTCCCGCACCTCCTCGCGCGACGCGTCGCGCTCCTCCCTCCCGATGGCGCTGCTGCGGACGGCACGACCGAAGCAGTGGCTGAAGAACCTGCTGGTCGTCGCGGCCCCCGGCGCCGCCGGGGTCCTCACCGACCCCGACCAGATCCTCCGCACCGCGGTGGCGTTCGCTGCGCTGTGCCTCGCGGCCAGCGGCACCTACTTCCTCAACGACGCCCTCGACATTGACGCCGACCGGGGGCATCCGACGAAACGGAACCGTCCCGTCGCCAGCGGCCAGATCAGCGTCCGGCTCGCGAAGGTGATGGCGCTGGTCCTGCTCGTCGCGGGGCTCGGCGTGGCCGCCCCAATCAACCACGGTCAGCTGGTCGCCGTCGTCGCCGGCTACGTCGCGCTGACCGTCTCGTACAGCATCTGGCTCAAGCACGAACCGGTGGTCGACCTCGGGGCAGTCGCGGCCGGGTTCGTCCTCCGAGCCGTCGCCGGAGGTGTCGCGACGAACGTCCAGATCTCGGACTGGTTCCTCATCGTGGCCGGCGCGGCATCGCTGTTCATCGTGGCCGGGAAGCGCCACGCCGAGCAGGTCGAGCTCGGCGAGGCGTCCGGGGCGCACCGGGCCACCCTCGAGGAGTACTCGACCAGCTTCCTCGGGTTCGTCCGCTCCGTCGCCGCGAGTGTCACCATCACCGCGTACTGCCTGTGGGCGTTCGAGGTGGCCTCCCGGGTCGGGGACGTCCTCTGGTTCCGGGCGTCGATCGTCCCCTTCGTCCTCGTGATGCTGCGCTACGCGCATGTCGTGGAACAGGGCGGTGGGGGAGCCCCCGAAGACATCGTCTTCGAGGACCACGTCATCCAGGTCCTGGGC
>DAIPLE010000117.1:0-5418 GCA_036769425.1 Actinomycetota bacterium | reverse complement strand
GGCGCACCGCTGACGTGCGGGCGCGATTGCGCCCCCGCCCGTCTCGCGAGCGAGCGAGCCGATGAGCACCCTCCACCATTCCTCCGCTGGCGCCGATGCGCCTACCCAGCCGCACCCGACGGTCCGCTCGTCGCGTGCCGGGCACGGCTACCCGGAGCCGCCTCCCCGAAACAGTGGCCGTCAAGCACGGCGCGCCGCGGCCGAAGCGGCCCGCAAGGCCGAGCAGCGCCGGCGCCGCAAGTGGATCCGCCGTGGGGTCGCGCTCGTCTTCGTCGCGCTGTTGGTCCCGACCGTGGCGTCGTACTACCAGGCGGTCAGCGCCCCCGGCACCGACCCCTGGACCATCCGCAGCGTCGAGTGGCTCAAGGACAACGGCATGACCGGCGTGGTCAACGGCGTCGAGCACTGGTGGTACACGCATCACGCCCCGGCGGTGGGCGGCAAGCCGAAGGGCGGCCTGCCGCACAGCTCCGGGACGAGCGGCAACGCGCAGACCAAGAAGCCGACCGTCGTCGTGCCCGCGCACCTTCCTGCGCCGGTCGCGATGCAGCCCCTGGTGACGACGCCGCTGCCCGGCGAAGGGCTCTGGACCCCGACCGGACGCACCGTCCAAGGCCTCCCCGGCGTGTACACCACCTTCTTCCGGCCTGACGCCGTCCACACCAGCCTCGTGGCCGGGGCCATGTGGATGGACACCACGCTGCTGAAGACCGAGCTCATCCCCGGCCTCCAGGAGCCCGGCGGTCCAAACCCCTACGGCGGCCAGATCCCACCCGAGCAGCGCGCCGCGGTCGTCGCCGGGTTCAACTCCGGGTTCAAGCTCAATGACTCGCGTGGTGGCTACTACAACTTTGGGCATGAATACCGCCCGCTCGTCCCCGGCGTCGCCTCGCTCGTCATCGACAGCGCCGGCAGAGCCAGCGTCGGCGCGTGGGGCCGGGACTTCGTCCTGTCGCCCTACATCCAGACCGTCCGTCAGAACCTGTCGCTGCTCGTCGACAACGGACAACTCGTCCCCGGGCTGGCGTCCGACGCCAACACCAAATGGGGCGCGACGGTCGGCAACAACACCTTCGTGTGGCGTTCCGGTGTCGGAGTGGATCGTAACGGCGGGCTGATCTACGTCGGCGGCCCCGGGATCAGCGTCGACTCCCTCGCCATCATCCTCCAGCGCGCCGGCGCGGTGCGGGCCATGGAGCTCGACATCAACAGCGCCTGGGTCAGCGCCTACACCTTCAATTCGACCGACCCGGTGAACCCCTCGATCATCCACGGGACCAAGCTCCTCTCGAACATGGAACGCACCGAGGACCGCTACCTCGTCCCCGGGGAACGCGACTTCTTCGTCCTCCTCCCGCACTGACCGGCCGCCCGACCGGCGACACCGCGTGCTGACCCGCCGTCGGACCCCAGAAGCTTCCCGGCGGACGTCGACAACGCGAGGTCAGCGCCATCCGACGGCGACGTGACCGGCCGGCAACTCGGGCGCGTGACTGGTGTCCTCGTCGCGCCAGCCCGAGCCGTAGCCTTGGGTGAACCCCCACCAGACAGGAACCACCCATGCTGATCGACGGGTTCGTCCACCAGCTGCCCGACATCGACCCGAGCGAAACGGTCGAGTGGCTCGACTCGCTCGACGCGGTGATTGACAGCCGAGGACGCTCCCGGGCCCGCTATCTGCTCGCTCGGCTCATGGAGCGCGCCAACGAGCACGGCGTCGGCGTTCCCGCCATGGTCACCACCGACTACATCAACACCATCCCTCCCGAGAAAGAGCCCTGGTTCCCCGGCGACGAAGCCCTCGAGAAGCGGATCCGTGCCGCGATCCGCTGGAACGCCATGGCGATGGTCGACCGCTCCAACCGTCGCTTCGACGGGCTCGGCGGCCACCTCTCGACCTTCGCGTCCGCCGCCGCGCTCTACGACGTCGGCTTCAACCACTTCTTCCAAGGCAAGACCGACGGCGGCTTCGGCGACCAGGTCTACGTGCAAGGCCACGCGGCTCCGGGCGTGTACGCACGGGCGTTCCTCGAGGGCCGCCTCACCGAGGAGCACCTCGACCGGTTCCGCCGCGAAGTCTTTGGCGGTGGGCTCCCCAGCTACCCGCATCCCCGTCGGCTCCCCGACTTCTGGGAATTCCCGACCGTGTCCATGGGCCTCGGGCCCCTCAACGCCATCTACCAGGCCCGCTTCAACCGGTACCTGCTCCACCACGAGGTCGCCGACACCAGCCGAGCCAAGGTCTGGTGCTTCGTCGGCGACGGCGAGATGGACGAACCCGAAGCCATGGCCGGTCTCTCCCTCGCCGCGCGCGAGCAGCTCGACAACCTCATCTTCGTCGTCAACTGCAACCTGCAGCGCCTCGACGGCCCCGTCCGCGGTGACGGCAAGATCATCCAAGAGCTCGAAGCCACGTTTCACGGCGCGGGCTGGAACGTGATCAAGGTCATCTGGGGTCGCGCCTGGGACGAGCTCTTGGCCCGCGACGTCGACGGTGTCCTCGTCAACCAGATGAACACCACCGTCGACGGCGAGTTTCAGAAGTACGCCGTCGAGAGCGGCGCCTACATCCGCGAACACTTCTTCGCCCCGGACCCTCGCCTCCGTCGACTCGTCGAACACCTCTCCGACGAGGACCTCCAACGACTGCCCCGCGGCGGCCACGACTACCGCAAGCTGTACTCGGCCTACAAGGTCGCGGTCGAGCACCGCGGCAGCCCGACCGTCATCCTCGCCAAGACCGTCAAGGGCTGGACCCTCGGCCATGGCCTCGAGGCCCGCAACGCCACCCATCAGATCAAGAAGCTCGGCGTCGACGCCTTGAAGCAGTTCCGGGACCGCCTCGAGCTCCCCATCTCGGACCGTGAGCTCGCCGACGGCGACCCGCCCTATTACCACCCCGGACCCCAGTCCGCCGAGTACGAATACCTCGCGGCCCGACGACGCGTGCTGCACGGCCCGCTCCCTGAACGCGTCGTGCGCGCCAAGTCGGTCGAGCTACCCGGCGACCCGACCTACGCCGACCTGCTCGCCGGCAGCGGCGAGAAGATGCCGGCCTCCACCACGACGGCCTTCGCTCGCCTGCTCCGCAACTTGCTGCGCGATCCGCACCTCGGTCGACGGGTCGTCCCCATCATCCCCGACGAGGCCCGGACCTTCGGGCTCGACGCGCTGTTCCGCGAGGTGAAGATCTACGCGCCGTTCGGTCAGGCCTATGAACCCGTTGACGCCGCGCTGCTCCTCTCCTACCAGGAGTCGCGCACCGGCCGACTGCTCGAAGAGGGAATCACCGAGGCCGGTTCGATGGCGAGCTTCACCGCCGCGGGCACCGCGTACGCCACCTGGGGCGAGCCGATGATCCCGTTCTTCATCTTCTATTCGATGTTCGGCTTCCAGCGCGTCGGCGACCTCATCTGGAGCTTCGGTGACCAGCGTGGCCGAGGCTTCCTGCTCGGCGCCACCGCGGGACGCACCACCCTCACCGGCGAAGGCCTCCAGCACTGCGACGGCCAGAGCCAGCTCTACGCCACCGCCTACCCGAACTGCCGTGCCTACGACCCGGCGTTCGCCTACGAGATGGCGATCATCGTGCGCGACGGCATCCAACGCATGTACGGACCCGACGCTGAAGACTGCTTCTACTACCTCACCCTCTACAACGAGACCTATCCGATGCCCGCCATGCCCGACGGTGTCGAGGACGGGATCGTCCGAGGCCTGTACCCCTTCCGGGCGTCCGCCAGCGAGGGCCGTTACCGAGCCCAGCTGCTCGCCAGTGGCACCGCGATGATCGCGGCGCTCGACGCGCAACGCATCCTCGCCGACGAGTTCGATGTCGCCGCCGACGTATGGAGTGCCACCAGCTACAAGCTGCTGCGCGAGGACGCCCTCAGCACCGAACGCTGGAACCGGCTCCACCCCACCGAAGCGCCACGGGTCCCCTACGTCACTGCCTGCCTGGCCGACGCCGAAGGACCGATCGTGGCCGTCACCGACTTCGTGAAAGCCGTCCCAGACCAGATCGCCCGATTCGTACCCCGCCCGTTCGTCCCGCTCGGCACCGACGGGTACGGCTTCTCCGACACCCGGATCGCGCTACGACGCCACTTCGAAGTCGACGCCCAGCATGTTGTCCTCGCGGTTCTCGACGCCCTCGCCCGCCAAGGTGACATCAAGGGCGAGCAGGTCGCCGAGGCGATCCGCCGCTACGACGTCGACCCGGACCGGCCTGACCCTCGGACGGCGTGATCCTCGCCCTGCCCCGCAGGGTGCAACGACGACGCCGGTCGACCGCCGGAACTCTCGGGTCGGCCACCCTCGTCGATCCGCAACGGATCGTCCTCGTCCCAGTCGTCGCCGTGGCCCTCGTCCTCGTCGAGCCACGACGAGTGCGGATCCCCACCCTCGTCGGCGTCGGCGAGCGAACGGCCAGACTCTGAGAACAGGCCGTCATCGAAACCCTGCTTCAGCTCCCGTGCCTCACGAAACCGACGGGCACGTCCCTTTCTGGCCACCTCGTCACCTACCTCTCGTACCTCGGCCCCAGGCGCTCGCCGTTTCCTCTGCGGGCCGCCTCGACGTGGGCCGTGGACCCCCCATTCTCCCACGACTCGCCAGCACCCGCGGACCGGCCTCCGGGGCCGGCGTCGAGGGCCCAGTGTGCCTTGTCGACCTCGGCTCCCAGGAGCCGTTCAGCCATCAATCGGCCCAGCCGACGGCCAGTCCGGACCCGGGCAGCGACCCTTGAACCGCCAGCCGTCAGCCGGTTCCGGCGGACAGCCGAACAACACGAGCCCACCTGGCACCAGCACGTTCAACCCGGATGTCGCGGTGCGCTCCCGCCAATCGCCGACGGCGACGCCCGGTACCCTCGACGGCTTCGGGCGCTTAGCTCAGCGGGAGAGCGCTGCCTTCACACGGCAGAGGCCGCAGGTTCGAAACCTGCAGCGCCCACGCAAAGGCGCAGGTCAACGGCCTGCGCCTTCGCCGCACCCGAACGCCCATCCCTCGCGTCCCAGAACAATCCCAGAATTGTCTGGAGGGGACGTGCGAGGAAGCATCCGAACCAAGGTCCCGGGCAAGGTCTACGAGCTCCGCGTGGCCCTGGGGAAGGACCCCACGACCGGCCGGTACCGGCAGCAATCGGTCACCGTCCGGGGCTCCCGCTCCGACGCTCAACGCGCACTCCGCCGCCTCCTCGACGACATCGAGTCGGGGAGGCACCAACGCCCCGATGGCGGCGCACGAACCTTTGCCGAGCTACTGGACCCGCTGGAGCGGGTGTCAGCAATCTCGTTCATACCCACAGTGCGGGAGGGGCCTCTCAATTCGCTGTCGAATCGCTCTCAACCGAGTCTCGTTACCCTTTTACCGAGCGGTGTACGTTTGGTTTCGCCTCTCTGCGGGCGGACGTGGGAT
>DAIPLE010000303.1:0-2124 GCA_036769425.1 Actinomycetota bacterium | reverse complement strand
CGCCTGATGCCCTACATCGGTCTCGGGGGCTCTGCGGTTCCGGCGGCGGTAGGGGAGCGGTGCGCGCGGCTTGGCATCTCCACCGTGCGGAGCTTCGGGTCGACCGAGCACCCGTCGATCACCGGGATGCGACACGACGCGCCGTCCCACAAGAAGCTCCACACCGACGGGCGAGCTCTGCCCGGCGTCGAGCTCCAGCTCCGAGATGACGACGGACGCCTCGTGGACACCGGTACACCGGGCGAGATCTGGAGCAAAGGCCCGGACTGCTTCGTCGGCTACACCGATCCCGCGCTGACGGCCGTCGCGTTCGACGCCGACGGCTGGTTCGCCACCGGGGACATCGGGGTCCTCGACCCCGACGGCTACCTCGCGATCGTGGATCGCAAGAAGGACATCATCATCCGAGGCGGCGAGAACGTCAGCGCCCTTGAGGTCGAAGAGCAGCTCCTGGGCCTTCCCGGGATCGCCGAGGTCGCGGTCGTCGCGGCACCCGACGCCCGCCTGGGTGAGCACGGCTGCGCGTTCGTACGGATGCAACCCGACGCGGCCGCTCCGTCGCTCGACGGGGTGCGCGACCATCTGGCGCGCTCGGGTCTGGCCCGCCAGAAGTGGCCCGAAGAGATCCGTGGCATCGACGAGTTCCCGCGCACTCCATCGGGCAAGGTCCAGAAGTTCGTGCTCCGCCAACGGCTGCGCGACCTCGCCGGATAGCTCAACCGGGCCGGGTGGCTCGGCGCAGCCTCAATCGTTGCCCGCGCCGAGGTAACCGACGACCAGCTCGGTCCCGGCGTCGCCGGCGTGGCCCCGCCAGGCCACCTGGCCTCGGCGCAAGATCACGGCGTCATCCGCGAATCCCAGAGCACGCTCGACGTACTGCTCGATGAGCACGACCGTGACCCCGTCGGCGCGAGCTCGGGTCAGGGCGTCGAAGATCGCGTCGACGAGCCGCGGCGCCAGTCCGAGCGACATCTCGTCGGCGACGAGCAGCCGGGGTGGGGCGGCGAGCACGCGTGCCAGTCCGAGCATCTGCTGCTCACCGCCGGAGAGCGTGCCCGCCTGTTGGCGGCGACGGTCAGCGAGGACCGGGAACGTCTCGAGGGCGCGCTCGAGCGCCGCGGCTCGGTCATGTCGCGGCACCGCGTACCGCAGCCGGACCCGAAGGTTGTCCAGCACCGAGAGATGGGGGAAGATCGCTCGCTCCTCAGGCGCGTACGCGACGCCCACGCGGGCGACCCGATGCGAGGCCCAACCCGTGATGTCGTGTCCATCGAAGCGCACCCGGCCCCGAGTCGGACGAACCCGTCCGGCGACGGCGGCCGCCAGGGAGCTCTTTCCGGCGCCGTTCGGTCCCAGGACGGCGAGCGCGCCGCCGGCCGGGACGGTCAGGCTCACGCCGAGCACCGCTCGCGCTTCCCCGTAGGTCACCTCGAGGTCGCTGACCTCGAGCAACGGCGCGCTCACGACACCTCCCGCCCGGCGGGGGCCGCGCCGAGGTATGCGGCCTGCACGTCAGCGCTGGCGCGGATCGCCGCCGGTGGACCGTGCGCGATCACGCGGCCGAAGTCCAAGACCGTCACGTCTTCACAGAGTCGCAGGACGAGCTCGACGTCGTGCTCGACGAGCACGAACGCGACCCCGCGGTCCTGGCGGGCTACCCCGAGCGCGTCCGCGACCTGTTCCGTCTCATGGCCGTCGAGACCCGACGTCGGCTCGTCGAGCAGCACGAGGCGCGGTTCGGTCGCGAGCGCGCGGGCCAGTTCGACGATGCGGCCGGTGCCGAGGGGGATCCGCGCCGCGACGCTTCCGGCGACGGGCCCGAGGCCCAACAGGTCGACCAGCCGGTCGACCGCCTCGTCCTCACCGGGGGAGGGCCGACCCCCGATCCCGATGAGGTCGCGCAGGAGGGCCCGGTCGCGTCGTTCGTGCACCCGACGAGCGACGACCAGATGGTCGCGGACGGTCAGCTCGGTAAACAGCTCGAGCCGCTGGAACGTCCGGGCGAGGCCGAGTCGCGCCCGACGTTGCGGGCTCGCCCGAGTGATGTCGACGCCGTCGAGAACGACGCGTCCCTCTCGTGGTCGCGTTAACCCCGACAGGATCCCGAACAGGGTGGTCTTGCCG
>DAIPLE010000116.1:0-7030 GCA_036769425.1 Actinomycetota bacterium | reverse complement strand
ACGCGCAGGCGGATCGGAGCCGGTCGAGCGACGCGTCCGAGATCGCGACGCGGGCGGGTTCGAGGTGTGCGGTGACCGGGGTGCTGCGGCCGGGGTCGGGACCGAACTCGATCGGGGGGGTCGGCACGCCACGCCGAGCGTCGGGCACGGCAGGGGACCCTACCGGCGGTCCGGTTCGGTTCGCGCCGCCACGGTCCCGGTCACGCGCCGAGCGACGCGTCCAGGGCCGATTCGGGGAGCTGCGCCGAGGCCCGCTCATGGTCGCAGGCGAGGCGGAAGCCTTCGACCTCGTGACGGGTCCGAGCCGCGTCCCATCCCAGCTCGGGGGCGATCAGCCGAGCGACGTCGTCAGCAGCGGCGCGTGAGGCGTCGCGGGCCAACAGTCGGGAGCGGGTCCGCCGCGACAGCACGTCGTCGAGGCTGCCGGCCATCTCGTGTCGGGCGGCGTGGATGGCTTCAGCCCGCACGTACGGCAACCCGGGGACCAGCGGCTCCCTCCACGTCGGGTCCTCGCGGATGAGCGCGAGGACATCCTCGGCCTCGGTCCCGTACCGACCGGCGAGGTGCTCATGGAGGCTGGCCGCCTCGGCGGTCGCCGGAGGTGCCTGGAACCCGTCGGCGCCGAGGAGCAGGAGGTGCTTCGTGCGGGCCCGGATGCGTCGGCCGAGCAGCCGACCGACCTGGTCGATGGTGTCGGACGCCATGCGTCGATAGGTCGTGAGCTTCCCGCCGGTGACCGTGACGACGCCGCTCGTGGACACCCGCACCCCGTGGCGCCGTGACAGGTCGGCGGTGCGTTCGTTGCTGGCACTGGCCAGCAGCGGACGCAAGCCGGCCCACGTCCCGGTGACGTCGGCGGTCGAGACCGGGTCGGTGATCGCCCGATTCAGGGCCGTCAGTAAGTACTCGACGTCGGCCGGGGTGCATTGGGGATCGTCGATCGGACCGTCGTAGTCGGTGTCGGTCGTGCCGACATAGGTGAAGTCACCCCAGGGAACGACGAACACTGATCGTCGGTCCTTGGGGACGGGGACGATCGCGGCGATCTCGTTGCGGACCTTCGACCACGGGACGGCGATGTGGATCCCCTTCGCCGGTCGGATCGACGCGGGATGCGTGCCTTCGTCGAGGGCGCGTACCCCGTCGGACCAGACCCCGGTCGCGTTCACGATCGTGCGGGCCCGGATCTCGAACTCGCGGTCGTCGGCCGCGACTCGCGCGCCGGTGACCTTGCCGTCCGAGCCCTTCGTGAGGGCGACGACTCGGACCGCGTTCGCGACCGCGGCGCCGTGCGCGGCCGCGGTGCGGGCCAGACACAATGTGAGACGGGCGTCGTCGGTCTGGGCGTCGTAGTACAGGTACGCGGAGGCCACGTTGTCCTCGCGCAGCGTGGGCATGAGTGTCAGGGCCTGGTCCTTGCTGACCCGCTGATGAGCCTTGTGGATGCGCAGGCCCCCGGTGAGGTCGTACATCCACATCGCGGCGCCGAGCGCTCGGGCGACGCGCCGGTCGATGAGCCCGTCCTTGGAGAGGATCGGGATCAGGAACGGGAGGACCCGAACGAGATGCGGGGCGTTGCGCAGCGCGAGCTGCCGTTCGGCCAGACCCTCGTAGACGAGGCCGAACTCGCGCTGCTGGAGGTACCGGATCCCCCCGTGGACCAGCTTCGAGGACTTCGACGAGGTCCCGGACGCGAAGTCCTGGCGTTCGACGAGGGCGGTACGCAGGCCCCGGGAGGCCGCGTCGAGCGCGCACCCGGCGCCGGTGATGCCTCCACCGACCACGAGGACATCGAAGGGCTCGGCGGCGAGGCGGCGCAGCGCCTCGGGCCGGTCGAAATTGGACAGCACGAGCCTCAGGTTACCGGCGGGTAGCCATCGAGCTGGGGGGCGTTCACGCCACGGTGCCCGGCGCGCCCCCGTCGGTGACGACGCTGAACCCGGCGGCGGCCCAAGCCTGCATACCGCCGGCGAGGTTCGTGGCGTCGTAGCCGGCTTGGAGCAGGGCGCTCGTCACCCGCGCCGATCGGCCCCCCGATCGGCACACCACGACGATGGGCCCATCGCCGGTCAGCTCGTCCTGGCGGGCCGCGACGTCGCCCATCGGGATCCACGTCGCCTCCGGGGCATGGCCGGTGTCCCATTCGTCGGTTTCTCGGACGTCGAGGAGCATCGCTCCGGTCTCGAGGCGGCGGCGGGCCTCGGCGGGGTCAACGGCGGGCACGTCGGGGGCTGCGCTCACGGCCCGCAGCCTCCCACCCGGACCGGCGGCCGGGCATGTCGGGAGATCGCTCAAGGTTTGGGGGCCGGCGTGCCGACACAGAGATCGGCGGCGGGGCAGACACATCGCACAGACCCAAGGACAGCGATGGAGAGCTCCACCCTGGGCAACCAGCGAGCGAACCGGCGAAGCCACCGCAACGGCGCGGTGTGCCGGTTCCTCGCCGCGCTCGGCGCCAGCGTGATCTTGGGCTTCGGGGTCGGCGCGCCGATCGCGGCGGCGCGGGCCCCGGCCGCGGTCCCGCTCCACGATGGGGGGGGCGAGCGCGACCACGGCGTGCAGGCAGGGTCTCCGCCGCCTGCGGTGCACCCGCCGGTGACGACGCCGACGACGGTGCCGGCGCCCGCCCCTCCGGTCACCGTCCCGAGCGTCACCGGGCCTCCGCCGGCTGGGCCGAACGGCGGCACCGCGGCGGCGCGAACCGTGCCGTTGAACGCGGCGTCGGCGAACGTCGTCGCAGCTTCCAGTGGCAATGGCGGCGCGCTCGGCGCGGTTTCGCCCCAGCGTGCACCCAGCCCGCCGCTCGCGGCGCCGGCGACGGCGCCCCGGAATCCGGTCGCGCGGGCGTTGCGCACCGCTCGTTCGTACGGGGCGCTCCTCGCGCTCGCCGCCGCGGTCGTGATCTTCCTGCTGATCCAGGGCCGACTCGATCGCCGCGACCCACGAATTCTCAGCGCTCCCGCGGAGGACGGTCTGTCCTTCCAAGACTTCGAGTGAACTCGCTCACCGTCGACGACTCCCAGACCGCGCTGAGCAACCGGCTGGCGGTCCTGCAGCTGGTACGGGTCGGGCTGGCCGTGGCGGTCATGGTGCTCCCGGCGCTCGTCGGTGCGCCGGGCGCCCCGGCGTCGGTGCCGTTGGCGTATCTGCTCGTGGTCGGGGCAGCCGAGCTTGGCCGTCGGCGTTTCGCCCGGCTGGCATCACCGCTGCTCTCCGCGTTGGTCCTCGTTGACGGAGCGTTCCTCGCCGCGGCGATCCTGCTCACCGGCGGGAACGAGACCAGCCCCTTGCTGTTCCTCGCGTTCCTCGAGGTCGTGGCGGTGACCCTCCTGGCCTCGCACCGCACCGGGCTGAAGGTCGCGGTGTGGTGCGCGCTGCTGCTCTTCCTCGGCCGGACGGCGTCCTCCGCCGGCGTCCTGCATTTGAGTCGTCCCGGCCCGGACCGAGCCGCCGCGGTGAGCGCGTTGGCGTTCCTGCTCTTCGCGGTCGGCGCCGCCGCGTTTCAGTCCGTGAACGAGCGGACCCTGCGTCACACCGGGTCGGAGCTCGCGGCGCTCGTCGATCTCGGGTCGGCCCTGGAACGGGCCCGGCGGCCCGGTGAGGTGGTGGGGGTGCTCGTCGCGCATCTCCGTACCCGGCTGCGGTTCGTTCGGGTCGTCGTCATGGTCCGGGTCGACGGGTCGTGGGTGACCTGGGGTGACCACGCGCCCTCCGGCGGGGACACGGGGCCCCTCGGGCGCGTCGCCAACGCCGTCCTCGCCGACGGCCAGCCTCGGTTGGTCCGATCGGTCGACGACGGCCTGCTCGCCGCGCAGCTCCCCGGAGCGCACAACGTCGTGGTCGCATCACTGACCGGGGATGAGGAGCCACTCGGCCTGGTCGCGGCCGAGTGGGGGCACGGCGCGCAGGCCCGGATCCCCGGCCTGACGGTCTCGTCGTTGCTGCAGTCCGTCGCGCACGCGGCGCTGGCCCTGCGCAACGCCCGCCTGCTCGACGCGGTGGAGCGGCTCGCCACCCGCGACGAGGTGACCGGCCTCGCCAACCGGCGGCTGTTCGAAGAGACGTTCCCGCTCGAGGTTGGTCGCCACGATCGGACGGGAGCACCCCTCAGCCTGGTGCTCCTCGACGTCGATCACTTCAAGACGATCAACGACGAGTACGGGCATCCCGCGGGCGACGCCGTCCTCCGCGACGTGGGCCAGGCGCTCGCGGCCAACACCAAGGCGTTCGATCTCGCGGCCCGATACGGCGGCGACGAGTTCGTCGTGCTGCTCCCCGGGTGCGCCGCGGCGGACGCCCCGCGGGTGGCGGAACGGATGCGGGCCGCGGCGAGCCGGGCGGTGCAGGGACCGACCCCAGTGGCGTTGAGCGCCGGCGCGGCGACGATGCCCAACGATGCGGGCGACGGGGCTCAGCTGCTGGCCGCGGCGGACCAGGCCTTGTACGAGGCGAAACGGGGTGGACGCGACCGGGTCGAGACCGCACGCCCCCAGGAGCCGTCGCCCAGTCAGGAACCCGCCGGTGTCGTGACCCCCACGGCGTCGACCAGCGCCGCGGCGAGACGCCGCAACCGCCGGTAGTCAGCCTTACCGGCTGCGGAGCGCTCCAAGCTCTCGACGACGAAGAACCGCTTCGGTCGCTTGTAGCCCGCGAGGCGACCACGACACCACGCCGCCAGCGCCGCCGCGTCGACCGACGCCCCGACCTCAGGCTGCACCAGCGCGACCACGATCTCTCCGAACCGGTCGTCGGCGACGCCCACCACCAGGCAGTCGGCCACGTCCTGATACTCGCGGAGCAGCTGCTCCACCTCTTCGGGGTACACCTTCTCACCGCCGGTGTTGATGCAGGCCGAACCCCGGCCGAGGAGCTGGATCGTGCCGTCGGCGGCGACGGTCGCGTAGTCACCGGGGATCGAGTAACGCACCCCGTCGACGACGCGGAACGTCTGCGCGGTCTTCTCGACGTCGCGGTGGTAGCCGAGGGGGATCCGGCCGCGGACCGCGACGACGCCGACCTGATCGGTTCCGGGGTCGACCTCACGGCCGGTGTCCTCGTCGAGGACCTTCACCCGGGCGTCGACCGCGAACCGGGCCGAACCGAGATCCGAACCGGCCGTGGCGGTGCTGCGCGTCATGAGTCCCTCGGAGGCCCCGAGCGAATCGAGGAGGGTGACGGCAGGGAGATGGCGGAGCAACCCGGCCTTCGTGTCGGGGCTCCATGACACGCCCGACGAGGTGATCGCCCTCACGGCGGAGAGGTCCCACCGGTCGGGGGCGGCGTCGAGCGCCGCGAGCAGCGGCCGGGCGAACACGTCGCCGACGATGGTGAGGACCGCCACCTGGTTTCGTTCCACCTCGGTCCACACGAGCTCGGGGTCGAGGCTGGGCCGGTCGACGAGGACGACGGTCCCAGCCCCAGCGAGCGTCGACAGGGCGATGAACAAGCCGGTGCCGTGCATCAAGGGACACGCCGGCAGGGAGGTGCCGACCCGTTTGCCGGCCCGGACCGCGGCCACCGGGTCCGGGGGCTCGGTGCCCGGCCGGCCGATCTCCCAGAGCGCCACGTAGAGGTCATCGTTGCGCCAGATCACGCCTTTTGGCATCCCGGTGGTGCCACCGGTGTACAACAAGATTGGGTCGTCGCCGTCGGGGATGCGGGAACGCCACCGCCCGTCGGGTTCGGCGGCGCGCAGCGCGGCCTCATAGGACGCTCCCGTCTCGAGCAGCACCGGACGGTCCTCGCCGAGTCGGGAGGAGGCGTCCTCGACGATCTCGGTCATCGCCGGATCGAAGACACAGGCCCGGGCGTCGGCGTTCGACAGGACGTAATGGACCTCGTCGGCCACGTAGCGGTAGTTCACATTGACCGGGGCGCATCCGAGCTTGAGCGCCGCGAAGAACGTCTCGAGGTACTCCGGGGTGTTGAAGAGATCAATCGCGATGCTGTCCCCGGGTTGCAGACCCTGACGATCAAGGTGCGACGCCAGGCGGCTGGCCCGATCGTCGAACTCGTGCCAGGTCCAGCGCCGATCACCGCAGACGAGGGCGAAGCGCTCGGGAACCACGCCGGCGATTCCCTGCCAGACGGTGGCGAAGTTCCAGCCCGGCACGGCGGGCAGTGTAGGTGGGTAGTGGGTCAGTTTCGGCCCTACGCAGCGATTTGCTGCTGGGCCCTACCGGCCCGAAGGATGTTGATGGCGGCGTTGGTGTCAGCGTGCGCCATATGACCGCACGCCTGGCACTCAAACACCGCGCCGCGCCTGTTAACCGCCGAGACGTGGCCGCAGTGGGCACCGGCTCGGCTGGTGTTGCGGGGGTCTACCGCGATGACGGTTCTACCAGCGCTCTCAGCCTTGTAGGCAATCATCGCGAGCAGGGTTCCCCACCCGGCGTCATGGATAACAACGATTCAGACCCGTCGTGGCCGCGGCCCCGTTGGGCGCATAGCGGCCAGCACCATCCGTTCTTGGTCTTGGTCGTCGGACCAGGTTCGAGATGGCCAGAGCCTCATGCACGATCAGGTCATGGTCATTCACGAGGCGCCGCGAGAGCTGATGCAGCGTGTCGGTTCGGCGGTTGCGGACCAGGCGATGCGCCGCCGCGACTCGCTCTGTGCACCGGCGACGCTGCTTCGATCCGGGTTGCTTGGTGGCCAGGGCTCGTTGGGCTCGAACGACGCGCCACCCGTCGCGGTCCTCCCATTGCAGCGAGGCCCACCGACTCCGGGGACGGAACCGCGGGTACCCCGGCCGCTGCCCCGCACGGCAACGCCGATAAAAGCCGGCGAACGCCCAGTCGAGACGCCGCAGCGTGCCCCGACACACGGTCACGCCCACCGGCGAGGACTTCGGGGCGGACCTCCCGCAGGCTCGTCAGGGTGCGGCACTGGTCGAAATAGGACACCGGGCGGTGCTCCCACCGCCACGCGCCGCGGCGCTCCTCGAGCGCCGCGTTGTACAGCTCGCACTGCAACCCCAACAGCCCAACCAGCGCCGCCCGCTGACGAACCGTCGGGCTCAACAAATACC
>DAIPLE010000115.1:0-7036 GCA_036769425.1 Actinomycetota bacterium | reverse complement strand
TCGGCTACAAGCACGGCGTCCCCCTCGACGTCGACCTGGTGTTCGACTGTCGCTGCTTGCCGAACCCGCACTGGGTGGTCTCGCTGCGACCGCTGCCCGGCACCAACCCGAAGGTCCGCCGCTACGTGCTCCGACAGCCCGAAGCCGGCCCGTTCCTCGAGCAGCTGCGGAGCCTGTTCGAGCTCCTGCTCCCCGCGTTCGCACGCGAAGGCAAGTCGTACCTGTCGATCGGGATCGGATGCACCGGCGGGCGGCACCGCAGCGTCGTCATCGCCGCCGAGCTGGCCAAGCTGCTCGACGGGCTCGGCTTCCCCACCCGGGTCCACCACCGGGACCTCGAACGTGAGTGACCGGCCCCGCGTCGTCGCGCTCGGCGGCGGCCACGGCCTCGCCGTCGCGCTCCGCGCCGCCCGTCAGTACGCCGGCGACATCACCGCGGTGGTCAGCGTGGCCGACGACGGCGGGTCGTCGGGGCGGCTGCGACGTGACCTCGACGTCCTCCCGCCCGGCGACCTCCGCAAGTGCCTCGTCGCGCTCGCCGCGCCCGGCAGCCTCTGGGCCGGCGCGTTCGAGCACCGGTTCACCGCCGGCGAGCTCGACGGCCACGCGCTCGGCAACCTCGTCCTGGTCGGCCTCGCCGAGACCCTCGGTGACCCGGTCGCCGCGATCGACGAGGCTGCCCGGCTTGTCGGCGCGGTCGGGCGGGTCCGTCCCGCCACCGCCGAGCCGGTCGTCCTCAAAGCCGACATCGAAGGCGAATCGGTGCAGGGTCAAGTCGCGGTCATGACCGTCGGGGGACGGATCCGCCGGATCGAGGTCGTGCCCCGCGACGCGCCGGCGCACCCCGACGCGGTCTCGGCCATCGCCGCCGCCGATCAGGTCGTGCTCGCCCCCGGGTCCCTCTACACCAGCCTGCTCCCGGTGCTCGTCGTCCCCGCCCTGCGCGACGCGGTCGCCACGACCCCGGGTCGGGTGGTGCAGGTCTGCAACCTGCGCGCCCAGCCGCCCGAAACCACCGGCCTCGACGCCACCGACCATCTCCGGGCGGTGCTCGACCACGGCGGCCGGGTCGACACCTTCCTCTACGAGCTCGACGGGGCGCTGCCCGTCGACGAGGACCGCATCCGAGCCTGGGGGGTCCGTCCCGTCGGGGCGGCGCTCGGGGGCCGGTCCGGCCTCGTGCACGATCCAGCCAAATTGGCGCGGGCGCTCGCCGATCTGCTGGAGTCCGACCAGACCAGGGAGTAACACATGACGGTTCGTGTGGGCATCAACGGGTTCGGCCGGATCGGCCGCTCCTTCTACCGGGCGCTGCTGGCCCGCGGCGCCGCCGCTGACGTCGAGCTCGTCGCCGTCAACGACCCGATGGGGGACAGCGCCACCATGGCGTTTCTCCTCAAGCACGACTCGGTCGGCGGGACCCTTCAGCACGAGGTCAAGGACAACGACACCGGGTTCTCCGTCGACGGGCGCGAGGTCCGAAAGCTCGAGGTCATGGACCCTGCCGAGATCCCGTGGGGTGACCACGGCGTCGAGGTGGTCATCGAATCCACCGGTCTGTTCACGGCCCGCGAGAAAGCCGCGGCGCACCTGCAGGGCGGGGCCCGGCGGGTCATCATCTCCGCCCCGAGCGGCGACGCCGACGCCACCATCTGCATGGGGGTCAACGACGCGGTCTTCGACCCGGCGGCGCACACCGTCATCTCGAACGCGTCGTGTACCACCAACTGCCTCGGGCCCCTGGCCAAGGTCGTCAACGACCGGTTCGGGATCGAGCGGGGTCTCATGACCACCGTCCACGCCTACACCAGCGACCAGTCGCTCCAAGATCTCGCCCACCCGAGCCGCAAGGGCGCCCCAGACCTGCGGCGCATGCGCGCCGCAGGTCTGTCGATCATCCCCTCGAGCACCGGCGCGGCCCGGGCCATCGGCCTGGTGCTCCCCGAGCTGCAAGGCCGTCTCGACGGCTTCGCGTTGCGGGTCCCAACCCCGGTCGGGTCGATCACCGACCTCAGCGCCCAGGTGCGCGCACCGGCTTCCCCTGACGATCTCAACGCGGCGTTCGCCGAGGCTGCCAACGAACCCGCGTACCGGGGAGTCCTCGAGTACAGCGACGAGCCGTTGGTGTCGGCCGACATCGTCGGGAACCCCGCGTCGTGCATCTTCTCGGCTCGCGACACGATGGCGAACGGCAACCTCATCAAGGTCCTCGGCTGGTACGACAACGAGTGGGGCTACTCCAACCGTCTCGTTGACCTCGTCGCGTTCGTCGGCACCGCGTAGGCGGGGTGAAGCTCCCCCCGCTCGAGGGGCTTCCCCTCGACGAGACCACCCGGGCGCTGGTGCGCGTCGACTTCAACGTGCCGCTGCGCGACGGCCACATCGACGACGACCTGCGCATCACCACCGCGCTCCCGACGATCCGCTGGTTGCTCGAGCACGGCACTCGCGTGGTGGCGTGCGGGCACCTCGGACGGCCCAACGGCGCCCCCGACCCGCAGTACTCGATGGCGCCGGTCGCGGCCCGCTTGTCGGAGCTGCTGGGGTTCGCGGTGCCGCTCACCGCGACCGTCGGACCGGAACGGGACGCCTCGGTGCGCGACCTCGTGCCCGGGCGGATGCTGCTCCTCGAGAACCTGCGCTTCGACCCCGGGGAGACCGCCGATGACCCCGAGTTCGCGGCGCGCCTGACCGAGGGGTGCGCGGTGTACGTCAACGAGGCCTTCGGCGCGTCGCACCGGGCGCATGCGTCGATCGTGGGGCCCCCGCGGCTGGTGCCCTGCGCTGCCGGTCGGCTCCTCGAACGCGAGGTCCGGGTGCTCGGCGGGCTCCTCGACGACCCCGCCCACCCGTTCGTCGCCATCCTCGGTGGCGCCAAGGTCAGCGACAAGCTCGGTGTCATCGACGCGCTCTTGAAGCGGTGCGAAACCCTGCTCGTCGGTGGCGCGATGGCGTTCACGTTCCTCGTCGCGGCCGGTCACCAGGTCGGAAACAGCCTCGTGGAGCCCGACCTGGTCGACCACTGCCGCGATCTGCTCGCCACCGGCCGGCTGCGGGTCCCTTCCGACGTTGTGGTCGCACCGACGATGTCCGCCGACGCCGAGACCCGCATCGTCGCCGCGGGCGCGATGCCGGACGGCTGGCTCGGCCTCGACATCGGGCCTGGCACCGCGGCGGACTTCGCCGACGAGATCGCCGATGCCGCCACCGTGCTCTGGAACGGCCCGATGGGGGTGTTCGAGCTGGCCCCCTTCGCGGCCGGCACCCGGGCGGTCGCGCAGGCCGTCGCTGACTGCCATGGATTCACCGTCGTCGGTGGGGGAGACAGCGCCGCCGCGCTGCGCGGCTTCGGCCTCGGTGACGCCGTGGACCACTTGAGCACCGGTGGTGGCGCCGCACTCGAGTTCCTCGAGCGCGGTGACCTCCCCGGGCTCGTCGCGCTGCGCGAAGGGAACCCATGAGCCGCCGTCCGGTCATCGCCGCCAACTGGAAGATGCATCACGACCATCTCGTGGCGATCCAGGTCGTTCAGAAGCTCTCCTACCGGCTCGAAGCGGCTGACTACAGCCACTGTGACGTCATCGTCTGCGCCCCGTTCACCGACCTGCGGACCCTCCAGACCCTCACCGAAGCCGACGAGATCCCTGTCGTCCTCGGTGCGCAGAACTGCCACTGGGAGGACCAGGGTGCGTTCACCGGTGAGGTCAGCCCCGTCATGCTCGCCAAGCTCAACGTCCGTTACGTCATCGTCGGGCACTCCGAGCGCCGCCAGCTCTTCGGCGAGACCGATGAGATGGTCAACCGCAAGGCCAAGGCGGTCCTCAAGCACGGCATGACCCCGATCGTGTGCGTCGGTGAGACCCTCGAGGAACGCGAACGTGGCGCCACCGACGAGCGGGTCATCGACCAGATCGCGGGCGCGTTCACCGGGATCCGCACCGCCGACGCCGGACGCTGCGTCGTCGCCTACGAGCCGATCTGGGCCATCGGCACCGGTCGCAACGCCACCCCCGACGACGCCAACGCCACCATCGGTGTCATCCGCGACGCCCTGCGCTCCCTGTTTGCCGGGACCGCCGACGAGATCCGCATCCAGTACGGCGGCAGCGTCAAGCCCGGCAACATCGCCGACCTCATGCGTCGCCCCGAGATCGACGGGGCCCTCGTCGGTGGTGCGTCGCTCGACCCCGACGACTTCGCCCGCATCGTGCAGTACGGACGCTGACGCCGAGCCCGTCGCGGCCGGCGGGTAGGATCACCGGGTGCTCAACGCGATCATTCTCGTCGTCGACATCGCGGCCGCGCTCACCCTGATCTTCCTCATCCTCTTGCACTCCGGGCGAGGCGGCGGGCTCTCCGACATGTTCGGCGGCGGTCAGCTCGGCGGGTCGATGGCCGGGTCCACGGTCGTGGAACGCAACCTCGACCGGCTCACCATCGTCGCCGCCACCATCTTCACCTTCGCCACCGTCATCCTTTCCCTGCGGCTTCAGTAGCACCACCGTCCCGGCCGCGGCGCGCCGGATGTGACGCGCCCGGCGCGTCACCCGCGGCCCTCGCCGGCATCCCCCGATTCGAGCGGGGCCTGTGGTAGCACGGTCCCTCGACCGAACCGGACAAGGGGGTCGTGGGGTGAACTCGCCTCGTTGGCTCCGCGGCGCGGTCGCGGTGGCGCTCGGCGGGCTCTTCGCCTTGGTCGTCGCGACGCCGACGCTCGCGGTGGCCGGTCGGGCGCGTCCCCGGGCCGCGTCGGGCGGCGAGATCACCATCGGCGCCGAGCAGGAGCCCAGCTGCGCCGACTGGATCGACGCCTGCGCCGGGGAGACCTGGGGCGTGTGGACAATGGAAGAGCACACCATGCCGCGGGTGTTCGACATCGTGGCGCGCGGCGGGCAATGGGTGTATCAGCCCAGTGTCCTCATGGCTGCGCCCCCCACGCTCTCCACCGTGGGCGGCAACCAGGTCGTCACTTACCAGCTCAACCCGAAGGCGGTCTGGTCCGACGGGCAGCCGATCACCGCCACCGACTTCAAGTACACGTGGGACCAGATTGCCCATGGCGCCAACATCTATGACCGCACCGGCTATGACCGCATCGCGTCGGTCGACGACTCCAACCCCCGCACCGCGGTGGTCACCTTCAGCTCCCCGTTCGCCGGTTGGCGCCAGCTCTTCGGCGGCGGCTTCTACGGCGTGTTCCCCAGCCATCTGCTCGCCGGCAAGGACCGCGACGCCCAGATGAAGGACGGATACACCTGGTCGGGCGGGCCGTTCAAGATCCAGACCTGGGACAAAGGGGTCCGCATCGTCCTCGTCCCCAATCGCAACTACTGGGGGCCCAAGCCCAAGCTGGCCAAGGTCACGTTCCGGTTCCTCACCGACACCGCGGCGGAGTTCCAGGCCTTCCAGGGCGGCGAGGTGTCGGCGATCTACCCGTCCCCCGAGCCGGACGTCGTCCGCACCCTCAAACGGGGGATCGGTGGCAGCAGCTCGGTGTTCAACGCCAACACCGGGAACATCGAAGCGTTGTGGATGAACAACGCCGCGTTCCCGTTCGATTCGGTCAAGGTCCGCCAGGCGGTCGGGTACGCCATCGACCGTGACGCCATCGTCCGGCTCCTCTTCGCTCCGCTCGGGGTGACGCACGCCACCAACTCGCTCAACCCGCCGATCCTCGCCCCGTACAGCGACCAGACCGCGTTCGCCGGGTACCACCGTGATCTGCGCAAGGTCGATCAGCTCATGACCGCCGACGGCTGGCAGAAGTCCGGGGGGATCTGGCAGAAGAACGGCCGCGCTGCCCAGTTCACGATCCAGTCCACCGCCGGTGACAAGCGGCGCGAGCTCATCGAGCAGATCCTCCAACAGCAGCTCCACGAGGCCGGCTTCACCCTCACCGTCGACAACAAGGACGCCAACAGCCTCTTCGGTCAGATCCTCCCCGCCGGGAACTTCCAGCTCGGGCTCTACGCCGATGTCGTCACCGACCTCGACCCGGGGCTGTGCGCCACCTTCTGCGCCAAGAACATCCCGACCGCCGCCAACAGCACCTCGGGCCAGAACTACACCCGCACCAGCATCCCCACCCTGGACCCGCTCCTCGAGACGGTCGACAGCAACACCACCGACGCCGCCCGAGTTCAAGCCTCGAAGGCCGCCGATCGGATCCTCGCCGACCAGCAGGTCACGCTCCCTCTCGACCCGCTCCCCAACATCGGGGTGTGGAGCAACCGCATCGGCGGCGTCCACGGCGACAACCCGGTCTTCGCGATCTTCTGGAACCTCAGCCAGTGGCAGGCCCAGTAACCGCGCCGTGCTGAGCTACGTCGGCCGGCGGGCCCTCTACTCGATCCCGGTCATCCTCGTCGCGTCGTTCCTCATGTTCGCGTTCGTGCGGGCCACGTTCGATCCCACCGCTCGGCTGCGTTCCTCCCGCGAGGCCGCGCCGGTGATCCGAGCCGAACGGGAACGGCTCGGGCTGAACCGGCCCCTCGTCGACCAGTACGGGTCGTGGCTCGGCAAGTTCGTCCGCGGCGACTGGGGGACGAGCGAGCGCACCCACGAGGCCGTCACCGCGCAGATCGGGCGGGCGTTGGCCAACACCACCCAGCTGATCTTCTGGGGGGTGCTCGTCTCCGCGCTCGTCGCGGTGGCCATCGGCGTCTACTCGGCGCTGCGCCAGTACTCGGTGCTCGACTACACCTTTACCGGGCTGTCGTTCATCGGGCTCGCCCTCCCACCGTTCTGGTTCGGTCTCATCGCCATCGAGTTCCTCGCCGTCGGACCCAAGCAGTGGTTCCATCTCTCCGAGGCGCCGCTGTTCTTCGTCGGGTTGCACAGCGGGTCGGGCGGCTTCGGGCTCGACTACGCCCGACACCTGGTACTGCCGGTCCTCACACTCACGGTGCAGATCGTCGCCGGATGGAGCCGGTTCCAACGGGCGTCGATGCTCGACGTCATGTCCTCGGACTACATCCGCACCGCACGCGCCAAAGGTGTTCCCCGCCGTCGGGTGGTACTGCGCCATGGGCTCCGC
>DAIPLE010000302.1:0-2134 GCA_036769425.1 Actinomycetota bacterium | reverse complement strand
CGCGCCGGCGACAAGCCGACCCCGCCGCTCAACATGGTCGGCGACTTCGGTGGCGGCGGCATGTTCCTCGCCTTCGGCGTCGTGTGCGGGATCCTCGAGGCGCGAACGTCGGGGCAGGGACAGCTGGTCGACGCGGCGATGGTCGACGGGTCGGCGGTCCTCATGTCGATGATGTGGGGGCTCCGTCAGCTCGGCGCGTTCGACGAGCAGCACCGGGGTGGCAACGTGCTCGACACCGGCGCCCCGTTCTATGACACCTACGAGTGCGCCGACGGTGCCTTCATCGCGCTGGGCTCCCTCGAACCGCAGTTCTACGCCGAGCTGCTCGCCAAGACCGGCCTCGACGGCGAGGACCTCCCGGCCCAGATGGACCGGGATGGCTGGCCGCGACTGCGGGAGCGGTTCACAGAGCTGTTCAAGACCAAGACCCGGGCGGAATGGTGCGCGCTGCTCGAAGGCAGCGACGCCTGCTTCGCTCCCGTGCTGACCTTGAGCGAAGCGGCAGAGCATCCCCACATCACGGCGCGGGGGACCATCGTCGAGTACGACGGGGTGCTCCAACCGGCACCGGCCCCACGCTTCTCGCGCACCACACCCGAGCTGGCCCAGCCGGCGGCGAAGCCCGGTGAGCACACCGACGACGCGTTACACGACTGGGGTTTCAGCGACACCGAGATCGCCACGTTGCACGACGCCGGCGCGGTCCGCTGACCCCAGGGGCTCACGACCGGTCGGTGACCGCCCGTACCGCGGCGAGGCGCCGGTCGCGCTCCTCGACGCTGTCGGCGGTCACCGTGACGTGGCCGACCTTGCGCCCGGCGCGGCTCGCCTTCCCGTAGTCGTGGAGGTACGCGCCGGTGACACCGAGGATCGCGTCGCGTGGGGGGAGCACGCCGAGACAGTTCACCATGGCGCTGGCGCCCCGCGGCGTGGTCGAACCGAGTGGCCAGCCGAGGATGGCGCGCAGATGGTTCTCGAACTGACTGGTCTCGGCCCCTTCGATCGTCCAGTGACCCGAGTTGTGGACCCGGGGCGCGAACTCGTTGGCGAGCAGCCGACCGTCGTGCTCGAACAGCTCGACCGCGAGGACACCGACGTAGTCGAAGTCGCTCAAGAGCTTCGCGGCGATCGCTTCCGCTTCGTGTTGGAGCCCGGGCGCCAGGCCGGGCGCGGGAGCCCGCGTGACGCGCAGGATCCCGTCCCGATGCTCGTTCTCGACCAGCGGGTAGCACGCCGTGGTCCCGTCGAGGCCTCGCACCGCGACGATGGACAACTCCCGTTGGAACGCGACCAGCTGCTCGAGGATCAGGGGAACGTCGCCGAGCGTCCGCCAGGCCTCCTCGAGGTCCGCGGCGTGGCGGAGGACCCGCTGGCCTTTCCCGTCGTACCCGCCGCGGCGGGTTTTCAAGACCGCAGGAAGTCCGATGGTGGCAACGGCGCGCTCGAGGCCGTCACGGTCATCCACGGTCTCGAACGCCGGGACGTGGATCCCCAGCCGCTCGAAGGTGGCTTTCTCGGCGCCGCGGTCTTGGGCGACCTCGAGGGGGCGGCCCCCCGGTCGGAGTGGGGCGAACGCCTCCGCGGTTCGTGCCGCGTCGGCGGCGACGCCCTCCCACTCGTAGGTCACGACGTCGGCGCCGGCCGCGACGGCGCGCACCGCGTCGGCGTCGTCGAGCCGCCCGGTGTGCAGGGCGCCGAGCGGGCCGGCCGGCGCCGCCGGGGACGGGTCGAGGAACCGGAACGTGACGCCGAGGGGCAGCCCGGCGAGGGCGAGCATGCGGCCGAGCTGCCCGCCGCCGAGGACGGCGATCACCGGCGGGGTCTCGTCCATGCCCGCGTTCTACCGCACCAGCGCCCGCCCGGGAGCGAGGCAGCGCGACCAGGCCCAAAAGCGCGAGCGCCGGGGATCAGGTCCGGTACGATGCGCGTCGCGACACCGGCGTCGCCCCAGCTTGACCCACGGTTCCAGGAAGGTTCCGGGACGTGGACGGCGCGCTGGATCTTGGATCCCGCGACCCCGCGGAACCGTGTGTCAATCCCCGCGAGGAGACCGTGTCCACCCATCAAGATCGTCTGCGCATGCCCGAACTCGACGGGTGCGGCATCGGCTTCGTCGCCGACGTCACCGGCGAAG
>DAIPLE010000114.1:0-7078 GCA_036769425.1 Actinomycetota bacterium | reverse complement strand
GTGTCATCGTGGTCCTGTCCTCGCCATTCCCGGTCCCATCCCGAAGATGATCGGCGCCGAGTCGAACCGACCTGAGACGTGCCGGGTGCCGATCGCTGAGCCCGTGTGGCGCCCGAGTTCCCCGGCACAACCCCTGGTCCTCGGTGCCCTGAGCGCCGACCCCCCTGGCGTCGGACCGCACCAGCCCCCACGCTAGGGTCGCAGCCGGCGAGGGAATCGGGTCGGTGCGGGAGGTACCGGCCGTCGAGCGACCACAATGGGTCCGTGCCGATGCGCAGCGACTGTCGCCACTACGAGACCCGCACCTACGGCTCGGGTGAGATCGTGCATCGCTGCAAGCTCAACCTGGCACCCGAGGCGCCGTGGCGCTGCCCCGAGGAGTGCCCCAGCTACGCCAAGCGGCGCATGGACGCCGGCTGGCACTACGGCAGCCTCAGCAGCGCCGGGCGAGGATCCGAGACCGAACCCGCCGGCGATGACGTCGCCGCCTTGCTCGACGCCGCCCAAGAGATCGTGAACAGCGCCGCTCCCGACATCCTGGCCGACTTCGACGGCAAGAAGCGCCGCCGGCGCCGCAAACGTCGCTGACCGTCGCCGACGGTCCGTCGGGCCGCTCGCCGCGGGACTCCACCGACCGAGGTGCGAGCGGGGGGAGTCGAACCCCCACACCCCGAAGGGCACCGGGACCTAAACCCGGCGCGTCTGCCGTTCCGCCACGCTCGCGTCGCGCATTCTCGCGCTCGGGACACCGCCGACTAGCGTGCCTCGGCGTGTCTGACATTTCCCCCGCCCGGGTCCCGCTCGTCGAGTACCTCGTCATCGACGACGGCGAACCCCACCTCATCGCCCATGAGTCCGTCGAGAGCGGCGCCCTCTACTTCGACCGGCGCAACGCCGACGCCAAGTCCGGGAAGCCGGGCTTCACGACCCGCCGGCTCGCCAACACCGGCCGGGTCCGGACCTTCACGATCGTGCACCGGGCCTCGCCCGGCGTCCCGACCCCGTACGTCTCCGCGGTCGTGGACCTCGACGGCGGCGGGTCAGTGAAAGCCAACCTGCTCAACGTGGAGCCGGACCCCGCCCACGTCCCGTTCGGCCTGCCGGTACGTCTGACCACCTACGTCGCCGGGACCGACGACAATGGGACCGAGGCGGTCGCGTTCGCCTACGAGCCCGTCTGACCCAAGGGAGCGTGTGATGGCCGACAACAACGTCTGGATCCTCGGTGCGGCGATGACCAAGTTCGGTCGCTACACCGACAAGGACGTGATCGACCTAGCGTCGGAAGCGTCGATGAACGCGATGAACGACGGTGGCGTCACGATCCACGACATGGAGGTGATGGGCGCCGGCAACCTGATGGAGGCGGCCAGCGGCATCGGTCAGCGGATCCAGAAGCAGATCGGCCAGACCGGGATCCCGGTGTACAACGTCGCGAACGCCTGCGCGACGGGAGCGACCGCGATCCGCTGCGTCACCATGGCGATCAAGGCCGGGGAAGCCGACATGGGCCTCGCGGTCGGTTGTGAGCAGATGGGCAAGGCGGGACTGCTGGGCGCGTCGGCGCGGTCCGACAAGCAGGTCTTCGAACCGTCGGGCCGATACGGCGCGGTCATGAGCGTCGAAGGGCGTCTCGGCACGACCTTGATGCCGGGCGTGTTCTCGCAAGCCGGCATGGAGTACGCCGGCGAGCACGACGGCGTCGGGTTCGAGCAGTTCGCGAAAGTTGCCGAGAAGAACCACGCCCACTCGACCCTCAACCCGTTGGCGCAGTACCAGAAGGCCTTCAGCCTCGACCAGATCATGGGCGCCGACATGATGGCGTACCCGAACACGCTGCTGATGTGCTGCCCCACCGGCGACGGTGCCGCCGCCCTGGTGCTGGTCTCGGAGGAACGGCTCAAGAGCCTCTCGGCGGAGCAGCGCAAACGAGCGGTGAAGCTCTCGGCGTCGGTCATGACCTCGGACCCCTGGACCGAGACCGACCAGGTGCAACCCGACGTCAACACGCTCACCCGGGCGGCCGCCGACCAGGCCTACGAGGAGTCGGGGGTCGACCCGAAGGACCTCGACCTCGTCGAGCTGCACGACTGCTTCGCGACCGCCGAGCTCATCCACTACGACAACCTTCGGCTCTGCGGCCCCGGCGAGGCCGGCAAGTTCATCGACGAACGAGGCCCGTGGCGGGACGGCTCGACACCGGTCAACGTCTCCGGCGGGCTCATCTCGAAGGGACACCCGCTCGGCGCGACCGGCGTCGCGAACCTCTATGAGGTGACCACGCATCTGCGTGGTGAGGCCGGCGACCGCCAAGTCGACGGTGCCAAGGTCGGCCTGACCCACGTCATCGGCCTCGGTTCGGCTTGCGTGGTGCACGTGCTGGAGAAGGCCGCGGTCTAAGCACGCCTCCCGGTCGGTGCCCGGCGGGCGGGGCCCGACGCTATGAAGGGGTCAGGACTGGGGCCGGGACCGTCGCGGCGGGGAGCTGCACGGTCACGAGCAGGCCCCCGTCGGGTTGGGCCTCCGCGGTCGCGGTCCCTTCGTGCGCCCGGGCTACCGCGTCGACGATCGACAGCCCGAGCCCGAAGCCGCGGTGGCGGTGGTCGCTGGCCCCGTCGAGGCGGCGGAACCGGTCGAAGAGGCTCGCCACCACCTCTGGTGGCACGAGCGGCCCGCTGTTCGCGACCCGAAGGACGGCTTGGCTGCCCTCGGTCTTCGTGACGACCGAGATCCATCCCCCGCGCTGGTTGTACTGCGACGCGTTCTGGACCAGGTTCTCGACCAGGCGCTCCAGCAACGCGGACGCGCCCCGCACCGGGGCCGGATCCAAGCTGAGGTCGAGGGCCAGCTCCTGGCTGTCGGCCTCCGGCGCGAGGCGATCGATGACCAGGGCGCTCAGGTCGGCGAGATCGACCGATTGCTGCGCCGGGGGAGCCGCACCGGTCCGCGCCAGGGTCAACAGGCCATCGACGAGCAGTTCGCTGCGGATCGTCGCGTCGCGCACCACCTCGGCCATGGCCCGCAGCTCGGCTGCGGTCGCGTTCGGGTCGGCGAGTGCGACGTCGACTTCGGTGCGGATCACCGCCAACGGTGTGCGCAGCTCGTGCGACGCGTCGGCGACGAAACGCTGCTGGCTCATGAACGCCCGATCGAGGCGCTCGAGCATGGCGTCGAAGGTGTCGGCCAGTTCCTTGAGCTCGTCGGCTGGTCCCTCGAGGCCGATCCGCTCGTGGAGGTTCACGTCCGAGAGGCGCCGGGCTGTGGTCGTGATGGTGTGCAGCGGGCGGAGCATCCGGCCCGCGACGATCCAGCCCAAGCCGACCGACACGACCGCCATCACCCCCAAGGCGATTCCCGACTGGACGAGCAGCCGGTGCAGGTTCTCGTTCGTGATCTCGCGCTGCACATCGCGGAACGCGGCGCGGCGGGCCTCCGCGCCGGGGTTGAACGGCACCGTTCCCGGTGGCGGCACCGGACGCAGCTGTTCCCCTTCGATCCCTAATCGGCGTGCCAACTCGGCCCGGACCTGACTGGGGTTGCTCGTGACGCTGTGCTGCACGAGCAGGTAGGTCATCCCGAGCAGGATGCTCCCGGCCACGATGAAGAGCGCCCCGATCAGGAGCGTGAGCCGCAACCGGATGGTGAGGCCCCGCGGCCGGGTACTCATCGGACGCGATACCCGGCGCCGATGACGGTCTCGATCACCGCTGGCGGTCCCAGTTTCTTGCGCAACGTCATGATCGTCACCCGCACCACGTTGGTGAACGGATCGACGTGCTCGTCCCAGACCTGATCGAGCAGCGTCTCGGGGCTCACCACCGCGCCGTTGGCGACGAGGAGCGCTTCGAGGACCGAGAGCTCCTTCGGTGTCAACGAGATCGGCTGGCCGTCACGGGCCACATCGTGACGGGCCGCGTCGACCCGCAAATCACCCCGCTCCAACACCATGTTCGGGGCCACCGGCGGGCGGCGACCTAACGCCCGGACCCGAGCCACCAGCTCGACGAACGCGAAGGGCTTCGGCAAGTAGTCGTCGGCCCCGAGGTTGAGACCGACGACCCGGTCTTCGAGGGTTCCCGACGCGGTGAGCATCAAGATCCGAGCCGGGCTTCCCCCGGCCCGCAAGGTCTGGCACACGTCATCGCCGTGGACCCGGGGCAGGTCTCGATCGAGCACGATGACGTCATACGGGATGATCGCTGCCTTCTCGAGCGCGAGATCTCCGTCGTGCGCGGTGTCGACCGCGACGCCCTCTCGTCGCAACCCGCGGGCGATCGCGTCCGCGAGCTGGGCCTCGTCCTCGACGACGAGCACCTTCATGGCGACCTGCTACTCGTAGCGAAGGGCAGACGCGGGCTCAAGAGCCGCGGCCTGGTTCGCTGGTCCGACCCCCGCCACGATACCGACGACGACCGACGCCACGAACGCGATCAGGGCCGCCCAGTAGGACACCTGGGTCTGCTGCGACGAGATCGACGGCAACAGGTACGCGAACCCCAGGCCCAGCACCACGCCGATTGCTCCACCGACGGCGCTCAGCACGGTTGCTTCGGTCAGGAACTGCACGATGATGTCCCGGCGCCGCGCTCCGAGCGCCCGACGCACCCCGATCTCGCGGGTGCGTTCCCGGACCGCGACGAGCATGACGTTCGCGACGCCGATGCCACCGACGATCAGGCTGATCGCCGCGATCGCGGTGATGAGACGGGTGAAGTCCGTGGAGGACTGTTTTTGGGCTTGGACCACGGTCGTCGGGTTGATCACCAAGAAGTCGTCGGCCTGCGTCGCGCTCAGGTTGTGCGCGGCGCGCATGTCGGCCTCGACGGCACTCCCGAAGGTGTTGACCGAGCCGGGAGCGGCCTGGACCCGGATCTGGCTGATGCTGGCGTTGGAGCCCACGAGGCGACCGAGCATCGACTGCATCGGGACGAGCGCGGCGTCGTCAGGGCTCAGGAACCCCACCCCACCTTGAGGCTCGAGGACGCCGACCACCGTGAAGGACGAGCTGCCGATTCGGATCACCGTGCTGGGGGCGCTCGAACCCGACAGGCCCAGGTTGGACGCGAGGGTGGCGCCGAGCACCGCGACGCGCAGCCCGTGCGCCGCCGCGAACCCGGTGAAGAACGCCCCGGACGCGACGGAGAGATTGTCGGTCTTGAGGACCCCGGTCGTCGTGCCCTGCACCTCGGTGGTCTGGGTGACACCGCCGTACGAGACGTTCAGCGCTCGTTGCACGATCGGCGCCGTCGAGCCGATCTGGCGGTCGCGCGACAACGCCGCGGTGTCACTGGAGGTCAGGGGCGTCCCGCTGCCCGCAGCACCGCGGAGCCCGCCGCTGAAGCCGCGGCCCTGGCTGACGGTGAGGGTGTCAGCCCCCAGGCCCGAGAACTGGTTGCTGACCTCGTTGGCGGACCCGTTGCCGACCGCGACCAGCGTCACGATCGCCCCGACGCCGATGACCACCCCGAGGACCGTGAGCGCGGAGCGGACGACGTTCGCTCGAAGCCGGCCGAGTGCCAGGCGTGCCGACTCGTAGATCATCAGCCACCGGTGCCGCGGCCGCCACCACCACCGCCGAGACCGCCGCCACCGCCGCCGAGGCCGCCGCCACCGCCGCCGAGGGTCGACGCGGCGGTGCTCGGTGTGGTCCCGAGCTGTTGACCGCCGGTCACGACGACGTCACCGGCCTGGACGCCGGCGAGGATCTCGGTGTCGGTGTTGGTCACCAAGCCGACCTGCACCGGGCGGGTGACGGCGTGGCCGCCGACGACGACCTGCACCGTGGGGTTCGCGGTGGTGCCGCCCACCGCGGCACTGGGAACCACGATCGTGTTGGTCCGGCTCTGCACCGCGATGTGGGCCTGGCCGGTCATGCCGGCCTTGGCGCCCGCGGGCAGCGCGCCCAAGACCAGCTGGACGCTGTACTGGACCGGCGTGCTGTTCCCGGCGCTGGGGGTCGAGGTCGATGTCTCGGACTGTGCCGGCAGGCTCTTCACCGTCGCGGTCTCCGTCGTCCCGGACAAGGCGTCGAACGACAGTTGCGCGGTTTGCCCCGCCTTCACGGTGGAGACGTCCGACTGCGCGATGTCAGCCTGGGCCACGAGCGCGCCCGGGTCGGCCACGGTGGCGATCGCGCCGCCGGCCGTCGCCTTGCTTCCGACCGTCGCGGTCAGGCTCAGCACCACCGATTTGGGCGGGAACCAGGTGAAGAACGACAGCGCCGCGGTGCCGGTCTCGGGCACGTTGTTGGCGAGCTGCCACTGCTCGAGCGCGTTCAGCGTGACCGACCCGAAGATCCCCGGGTAGTCCCCCGAGGTGCTGTCACCGACGCTGTTCAGCGCGTCCTGGAGCGCCTGGACATCGGGCCCGAAGTCACCGTCGACGAGATCCCGGAACAGCGGGACCGAGCTGGGGATTCCGTAGACCGCAGCGCCGTTCACGGAGAGCAGTGGCTGGAGCGTCGGGAGTGACTGACCCACCGTGGCGGTCACGTTGGTCACCGTCCCACCGGCTGACGGGACCGTGGTCCCGGCGGTGGGGAACGCCAGCGTCGAGCTCTGGGCCAAGGAGAGCGTGAACGACCCGTCGACGTTCTGGGAGACATCGCCCCGCCGGGCCACCGAGGTGATCAGCCGGGTGCCGCTGCTTCCGCCCCCGGACCCCGAGACGGCGACGACCACGCCGACGATGACCACGACCGCGACGACGGTACCGATCAACAGGATCCGCCTCCGCGGCATGCGCCATGCCGGCATGACCACTCCTCTCCACTCGACGTCGGCACCGTATTGGTGAGGGGATAAGACCCCCGTAAGGGGTCTGCGCTTATCGAGCCTTTAGGTGCGTCGACGTAGCGTGCTCGGCATGGCACACGCGGTCGGGATCCCCGACCCGGCACACGTGGTGCGCTTGCGCGACATCTCCCGGACCTACCGCCGAGGCAACGTGCTCGTCCCCGTGCTCCGCGGGATCACCCTCGAGGTGGAGCCGGGCGAGTGGGTGGCGATCCTCGGACCATCGGGATCAGGCAAGTCGACCCTGCTCAACATCCTGGGGCTGCTCGACCGCCCGAACTCGG
>DAIPLE010000113.1:0-7104 GCA_036769425.1 Actinomycetota bacterium | reverse complement strand
GCCGACTACCCGCCCAAGCGGCGGAAACGACACCGGGATCACCGACCACGAGATCCGTCTCACCGCGATCGCCGACACCGCACCGGTGCTCCGGGGTGTCGAGGCGTGGGCATCGGCGCTGAACCGGGCCGGCGGCCTCGCCAAGCGCACGGTGCGTATCGACGCGCGACTCGTCGCAACGCCCGCCGACTACAGCGCCGCCGTCTCCAGCGCCTGCGCGAACAGCTTCGCGATCGTCGGGTCGAGCTCAACCTTCGACAGCCAGACCGCCGGGCTGCAGTGCGGGATCCCCGAGATCGCGACCCGACTGTTCGACCCCGGCCACCAGTCGCTGCGCAACACCTACGCGGTCATCCCGACCCGGCCTGGCCTCGAGCGAGTCGGCGCGTTCAAGCGGCTCTTGGCCACCGTCAGCGGATGCTGCCGCCAGTACGTGCTCGTCCCGACCGGCGAGCCGGACCGCACCGCGACGATGCGGTCCCTGCGGGCGGCGGAGGCCATCGGCTTCACGACCGCCGCCACGCCCGATATCAGCCCCACGGCGACACCCGCCGACTACGCGGCGATCGTCGCTGATCTGGTCGCCAAGCAGGCCACGTTCGCCCGCAGCGGGCTGGGGGCCACGTCGACCGTGCAGCTCCGCAAGGCGGCCGCGGCCAACAGCGGGGCGGGGACCGTAAAGGGGTGGTACTGCGACGCCAGCTGTGACGACCCGACGTTCCTCGCCGCGGGAGGAGCCGCGGTGGAGGGTCAGCTCATCGACGTCGGCGTGAACCCGCTCGTCGACCAGCACGCCGTCCCTGCGATGGCCACCTTCATACGGGCCATGCGCCATATCGGGGCGACCCCCTCGGTGCCGGCGCTCGAGTCGTACTCGGCGAGCCTGCTGTTCGAGCAGGCAGCCCGGCAGGTGATCCAGGGGAGCGGCAACAACGGACTCACCCGGGTGCGGCTCCTCGGGGCCGTCGGCACGGTGCATGCCTTCAACGCCGGCGGGATCCTCGGCGCCACCGACGTGGCCGCCCGCCAGCCGAACGGCTGCTTCATGCTGCTGACCATCACGAACGGCCACTTCGTCCGCTCGTTCCCGACCGCGCCCGGCCAGCTCGACTGTGGCGCCCAGAACCTACAAATGGGGAGCTGATGAAACCGTTTCGCTACGACGATCAGCGAGTCGTGATCACCGGCGCGTCGTCGGGCATAGGTGCCGCGACGGCCGCGATGCTCGTCGACGCCGGCGCCGAGGTCCATGCCCTCGACATCCGCGACGTGTCAACGCCGGTCGCGAAGTCCTACGAGACCGACGTTGGCGATCCCGACGCCGTCGACACGGCGCTCGCCGCGATCGGGGCACCGATCCACAAGCTGTTCAACGTGGCCGGCGTCCCCCAGACGCATCCCCCCGAGCGGGTCTTCACCGTGAACTTCCTCGGGCTGCGCCACATGACCGAGCGGGTGCTCGACCTCATGCCCGACGGTGGCGCGATCGCCAACGTCGCGTCGCTCGCCGGGATGGGCTGGTCGGAGCACGTGACCTCGATCGGTGAGCTACTCGACACCCCCGACGTCGCCGCCGGCCAGGCTTGGGCCGCGGCGCATCTGGCCGACTACGGCGACCCGTACTTCTTCTCGAAGGAATGTGTGATCGTCTACACCTTCCGGTTGGCGCCGCGACTGGCCCGCGAGCGCGAGATCCGGGTCAACTGCATCAGTCCCGGCCCCGTCGACTCGCCGATGATGGTCGACTTCCGCGCCGCGCTGTCATCGGCGATGATCGACTGGACCGCGGCGCAAGCCAACGGCCGCCTCGGTCGTCCCGAAGAGATGGCGCCACCCCTCGTCTTCTTGAACAGCGACGACGCGAGCTACGTGAACGGCCACAACCTGGTCGTCGACGCCGGATTCACCTCGGCGATGACGACGAACCAAGTCGACTTCGCCGGGCTCAGCGCCGACTAGCCCTCGCGTGGGCGCCGCTTCGTCAGCGAGGGCGGCGCCGGTTGGCCCGGGCGAGACCGGGGGGCTGCCACGGATCCCCGGCAGTCAGGTCGTCGCCGGGCCGCACCACCTCGTCGATGGCGTCCAACGTCGCGACGTCGAGGCGGACCTCGACGCCGGCCAGGACATCGTCGAGCTGTTCCATCGTTCGGGGCCCGATGATCGCCGACGTCACCGCGGGATGCTCGAGCACGAAGGCGTGCGCCAGGTGGGTCAAGCTCACACCGGCGTTGGCCGCCACGGCCAAGAGCTCCTCCACCGCGTCCAGCCGCTGCTCGTGGACCTGGCGCTGCCGCTCGTTCTCGAACCGGGCGCCGAAGCCCCGCGCCAGGCGCGACCCCTCCGGGGGCTCCTGGCCCTTCCGGTACCGGCCGGTCAGCATTCCTCCGGCGAGGGGACTCCACGGGATCACGCCGATCCCGTAACGCTGACATGCGGGCAGCACCGACCGCTCGATGCCACGCATCAGGATCGAATATGGCGGCTGCTCCGACACGAACCGCTCTCGCCCCCGCCGCTCCGCGACCCACTGCGCCTCGACGATGTAGTCGGCCGGGAACGTCGAGTGGCCCAGATATCGGATCTTGCCCTGCTGCACGAGATCCGAGAGCGCACCGAGCGTGTCGTCGATATCCACCGCGTCATCGGGACGATGGATCTGGTACAGATCGAGGTGATCGGTCTGCAGTCGCCGCAGACTGTCTTCGACCTCATGAAGGATCCACCGGCGCGACCCGCCCCGGCGGTTCGGGTCCGATCCCATCGGCGCGAAGAACTTCGTCGCCAGGACCACGTCGTCGCGACGGCCGTTGATCGCCCGACCCACGATCTCCTCCGACTCCCCGGCCGAGTACACGTCGGCGGTGTCGATGAAGTTGATCCCCTCGTCGAGGGCCCGGTGAATGATGCGGACACAGTCGTCATGATCAGGGTTGCCCCACGCTCCGAACATCATCGCCCCGAGGCAATACACACTGACCTGCACGCCGCTGCGCCCGAGCGTCCTTAGCTCCATGCGCCGTACCCTACGCGGCCATGACGATCAACACCGACGAGCTCGTCGCCCGGGAAGAGATCCGTGACGTCTTGTTCCGCTACACGCGAGGAATCGACCGCCTCGATCTCGACCTCGTCCGCTCGTGCTATCACGCCGACGCCCACGACGACCACGGGGCGTTCCGCGGCGACGTCGACGGGTTCCTCGACTGGGTCCGCGACGCCTTGTCGTACTTCGACTCGACCATGCATTTCATCGGCAACCAGCTCATCGACGTCGAGGGTGACGTCGCGCACACCGAGTCGTACTGCATCGCGTATCACCGTCGAGAACCCCGCGATAGTGAGGTCTCACACGATCTCGTGACCGCGCTGCGATACGTCGACCGGCTCGAGCGCCGCGCCGACCGGCGGTGGAAGATCGCCGACCGGGTGTGCGTGTTCGACTGGAGCCGCCGGGACCCAGTCGTCGATCAGTGGGCCATGGACGGCGCGGTGCGCGGGCGGCGCGGCCCCGACGATCCGGTCTGGCACCGCTAGGCCGTCTCGGCGGCGGTGTCGTCAGCCGACCTGACGGTCCCGGTCGGTCCAGTACGGCGCGCGCAGTTTGAACTTCTGCAGCTTGCCCGTCGCGGTGCGGGCCAGCTCGCTTCGGAACTCGATCGAGCGTGGGCACTTGTAGTGGGCGAGGCGATCCCGGCAGTGCCCGATCAGGTCCTCGTCGGTGACGTCGGCCCCCTCGGCGGTGACGACGAGGGCCTTGACCGTCTCACCCCATTTGTCGTCGGGGACGCCGATCACGGCCACCTCGGCCACGTCGGGATGGGAGAACAGGCAGTCCTCCACCTCGATCGACGAGACGTTCTCACCCCCGGTGATGATCACGTCCTTCTTCCGATCCGAGATGACGACGTAGTGGTCTTCGTCGATGTGGCCGCCGTCTCCGGTGTGGAACCAGCCGTCACGGATCGCCCGGTCCGTCTCCGCGGGTTGGTTCCAGTAGCCGTCCATCACGACGTTGGAGCGGGCGAGGACCTCACCGTCGGGATCCACGTGGATGCGGACCCCCACGACGGGTGCACCGGCGCGCGCCAAGCGGCTGGCGCGCGCCGCAGGGTCGAGGTCGTCGTACTCGGCGCGGGAACGGTTCATGGTGAGGAGCGGTGCCGTCTCGGTCAGCCCGTAGATCTGGACGAACTCCCAACCGAGCTCGGTTTCCACCCGCTCGATCGTCCGGGTGGGCGGGGCGGCGCCGGCGACCGTGATCCGGACCCGACCTCGTCCCGGGATCTCGCCCGGCCAGTCGCGGGCCGCGTCCAGGACCATGTTCACGACCGTCGGCGCGCCGTTGAGCGCCGTCACGCCGTGGCGTTCGACTCGCCGGAGGATCTCGGCCCCGTCGACCTTTCGCAAGACCACGTGCGTCGCACCCATCCCGGTGACGGCGTATGGCATCCCCCAGCCGTTGCAGTGGAACATGGGGAGTGTGTGGAGGTATATGTCGCGGTCGGTGATGCCCAGATGCCAGCCGAACGTCACCGCGTTGATCCACACGTTGCGGTGGGTGAGCTGGACCCCTTTCGGGCGGGCCGTGGTGCCGCTGGTGTAGTTGATGGTGGCGGTGGCGTCCTCGTCGGGCTGCCACGGCTCGGGCTCGGCGCCGAAGCGCACCCACTCGGGATCGTCGACGCCGAGGACGAAACGGTGCTTGGCGTCGACGCCCTCGAGGACCGAGTCGAGCTCGGGGTCGACGAGCAGCACGCTCGCGCCCGAATGGTCGACGATGTAGCTGATCTCGTCGGCGTTCAGTCGGAAGTTGATCGGGACCAGAGTTCGGCCCGAGCCCGACACGCCGAACAGCGCGACGAGCAGGCGGGCCGCGTTGTGCGACACGATCGCCACCCGCTCCCCGACGCCGATGCCGAGCGCGTCGAGCCCGGCGGCCTGCGCTGCTGCCAGCTCCCCCACCTCCCGGTAGGTGAGCGATCCGAGCGGTGCCGCGGGCTGATCGGGCTCGTCGATGATCCCGCACCGGTCGCCGTAGACGAGCGTCGCCCGCTCGAGGAAGTCGTTGACCGTTAACGGAACGCGCATGCGCAACTCCCCCCGGCGCGGCGAACGATTGCCGCGCAACCTAGTCGGCGTGCTCCGCTCCCCCAAGCGAACCGTCGGCGGTCCGCGCCCGACCGCCGGTGGCTAGGGTTCGCTGAGCAACAGTGGGCATCACGGCAGAGGTCGTTTCGAAGGTGGGGATGCGCACACAGCATCGGGTGCTCGGCGGCGCCGCGGTCGTGATCCTGGTGGCGAGCACGCTCGGCAGCGTCGCGGGCGCGTCCGCGCCCCGCGCCTCGTCAGGCGCGGTGATCCACGTCCCGACCGACGCGTCGACGATCCAGCGCGCCGTCGACAAGGCCAAGCCCGGCACCCTGGTCCTCGTCGCGGCGGGCGTGTACCACGAGGCCGTCGCCGTCACGCGCCCGAACATCGTGATCCGCGGCGAGAGTCGGGTCGGAACGATCGTCGACTGTGGATTCAGCACCGACGGCACCAAGGCCAACGCGTTCAAGGTCACCGCCAACGGCGTCGCGATCGAGAACCTGACGGCACGCAACTGTCACGCCAACGGCTTCCTCTGGTACGGGGTCAAGGGGTACCGGGGCTCGTACCTGACCGCGATCCGCAACGGCGACTACGGCGTCTACGCCTTCAACTCCACCTACGGCCAGTTCGACCACGACTACGCGTCGGGTAGCCCCGACGCCGGCTTCTACATCGGGCAGTGCTACCCGTGCCACGCCGTGATCTCGAACGTCGAAGCCGAGTGGAACGGCCTCGGGTACTCGGGCACCAACGCCGGAGGCTCGCTCGTGATCGCACGTTCGTCCTTCCACGACAACCGGGCCGGGATCGTCCCCAACAGCGGCACCGAGGAGGCGAACCCACCGCAGCGCGGCCTGACGATCGTCGGCAACACCGTCTACTCGAACAACAACGCCAGCACCGCGGCGATCGACATCGCGACCACGGCGACCGGTAACGGGATCCTCGTGGCGGGCGGCGTCAACGATGTCGTCGAACGGAACCTCGTGTACCACCAGGACGTCACCGGGATCGGCGTCATCCCGCTGCCGGAGAAGATCGTCAGCCCGAGCCCGAAGGCCAAGAACTTCGATGCCCTCCGCAACGTCGTGCGCGGCAACGTAGCGACCGGCAGCAAGTACGACCTGCTGCTGGTGAGCACCATCGATTCGGCGAAGGTCTCAGGCGGGAACTGCTTCTCCGCTAACCGGTACTCCACCAGCCTCCCCGCTGATATCCAACACGTCGTGCCATGCGCCGGGAGGCCATCGGGGCCGTTCCAGACCGACCTGGCGGCGTTCGCCGCCGAGCTCGGGGGATCCAAGCCGCCGGGGGCCGACTTCCAGACCGTGGCCCTGCCCGACCCGCCTGCGCTGGGCGACCTTCCGCACGCCCGCACCGCGCCGGCGCGTCCCGCGACGAGCGAACCCGAGCTCACCGTCGACGTGGCTCGCGTCGGGGTGCCGCCGGGGCCACCGGCTGGTTGACGGGTCCGAGCCTGCTTCCGGTTGGACCGCGCCGGCGGTCTAGTGACCGAGCGGGGTGAAGAAGGCACGGAGGTCCTCGACGAAGAGGTCGGGGACCTGCATCGCCGCGAAGTGCCCGCCGCGGGGCTGGTCGACCCAGTGGGTGACGTTGTACCGGTGCTCCACCCAGGCGCGGGGCATGCGGGTGAGCTCGGCGGGATAGTTGGCGATCCCGGTCGGCACCTCCACTCGGGACTGCGGGAGCGCGTCACGACCGGCTCGGCGCATCTCCCAGTAGAGCCGGGTCGACGAGGTCGCGGTCCGGGTCACCCAGTAGAGCGTGATGTTGTCGAGCAGTCGGTCGGGTGAGAACGTGCCGAGCGCGTCGCCGCCGCCGGACCACGCCCGGAACTTCTCGATGATCCACGCGCCGAGACCGCTCGGTGAGTCCTCGAGGCCGTAACCGAGGGTCTGGGGTCGCGTGCCCTGGATCTGCTGATACGCGACCTCGTCGCGGGACCACTCGGCGAGGGCGGCGAGGGCCCGTTGTCCCTCGGGGGTCGGC
>DAIPLE010000301.1:0-2157 GCA_036769425.1 Actinomycetota bacterium | reverse complement strand
GGTCCGCCCCGCGGTCGACGTCGGCATCTCGGTGTCCCGGGTCGGGGGCGCGGCGCAGGTCAAGGCGATGAAGAGCGTCGCGGGCACGCTCAAGATCGACCTCGCCCAGTTCCGCGACCTCGAGGCGTTCGCGACCTTCGGCTCCGAGCTCGACGCGGTGTCGCGCGCGCAGCTTGACCGCGGGCAACGGCTGGTGGAGCTGCTCAAGCAACCACTGAACTCCCCGATGCCCGTCGAGGAGCAGGTCATCGTCATCTTCGCCGGCACCCGAGGCCTCGTCGACGACATCCCGGTCGACCAGGTGCGGCGCTTCGAGCAGGATCTGCTCGCCTGGTTCCGGGCCCGTCACAGCGGGCTGCTCTCAGAGATCCGGCTCTCGGGCGCCCTTCCCGACGGCGACGCGATCCTGGAAGCGATCACGGGCTTCAAGACCGAGTTCGCGGCCACGATCCAAGCCGAGGCTCGAGACGCCGACCCGATGGCCACCGACGCGGAGGCCCCGGGGGACCCGGCGTCGGACAAGACCCTCCAGACCGAATAGCCATGCTCGACTCCACGCCGCCACCCATTCCCACGACGCCACGGCGCCGCCCCGCTGGCGCGGCGCGCCTCGCGCCCGGGCGGCGCTAGATGGCGAGCGGCCAGGAGCGGATCCTTCGCCGGAGGATCAAGAGCGTCGAGTCGACGAAGAAGATCACCCGGGCGATGGAACTGATCGCGGCGAGCCGAATCGTGAAGGCCCAGGCTCGGGTTCACGCCGCGGTGCCGTACTCCGAAACCATCACCGAGGTCATGCACGACCTCGCCGCGGCGGGTGCAGGCTCCGACAGTCCGCTGCTCAACCCGCGCCGCGACGTGCGAAAGGTCGCGCACATCGTCGTCACCGCTGACCGTGGACTCTGCGGCGCGTACAACTCGACGGTGATCCGCGCCGCGGAAGGGTCGATGCGCGAACAGAGCGCCCAAGGTCACGACTACGGGCTCATCGTCGTCGGACGCAAAGCCGAGGCCTACTTTCGGTTCCGTCACTACCGCATCGATGCGGCGTTCACCGGCTTCTCGGAGCAGCCGACCTACGAAGACGCCCGGGCCATCGCCCGGGCCGTCGAAGGGCCTTTCCTCGGGGGCGAGTACGGGCTCGTCGAGCTCATCTACACCCGTTTCATCTCGGTCGGCTCCCAAGAGGTCGTGGTGCGCCCCTTGATGCCCCTCGACCCGGAGACCCTCGCCGCGAGTCGCACCCGATCCGGACCCGACGACGATGGGGTCGGCCCCTCCTACGAGTTCGAGCCGTCCCCCGACTCGATCCTCGAGCAGCTCCTGCCGCGCTACGTCGAGGCGCGCACGTACGCGGCGTTGCTGAACGCCGCCGCATCCGAGCAAGCGGCTCGACAACGAGCCATGAAGGCCGCGACCGACAACGCCGATGACCTCATCGTCCGGCTGACCCGGGTGATGAACCGGGCCCGTCAAGACGCCATCACCACCGAGATCATGGAGATCGTCGGTGGTGCCGAGGCGTTGCGCGGCGCAGGGCTCGAACCCAAGTCCGCCGATTCCCTCGTCCCCGAGCATTAGTCCAGGAGTCTGAGCATGACCGTTACCGCTGAGTCGGGCACCGAGCTCAAGGAAGGCCGCGTCGTCGCCATCGCCGGACCGGTCGTCGACGTCGAGTTCCCACCCGACACCCTGCCCGAGATCAACACCGCGGTCGAGATGGACATCGAGCTCGAAGGAGACACGATCACCGTCGTCGCCGAGGTGGCCCAGCAGATCGGCGAGGGCCGGGTCCGGGTCATCTGCATGAAGCCCACCGACGGTCTCAAGCGAGGGACGGTGGTCCGCAACACCGGCCGCGGCATCACCATGCCGGTGGGCGACGGGGTACTCGGCCATGTCTTCAACGTGATCGGCGAGCCGCTCGACACCACGGCTGACCAAATCACTGGCATCGAGGACCGGTGGGAGATCCGCCGCGACGCCCCGCCGTTCGATCAGCTCGAGCCGAAGTCCGAGATGTTCGAGACCGGCATCAAGGTCATCGACCTGCTCGAACCGTACGTCGAAGGCGGCAAGATCGGGCTCTTTGGCGGCGCGGGGGTGGGCAAGACCGTCCTCATCCTGGAGATGATCAACCGGGTCGCCACCCAGCACGGT
>DAIPLE010000300.1:0-2163 GCA_036769425.1 Actinomycetota bacterium | reverse complement strand
ATGCCTCCCCCCGACCCCGCCCCCGACCTCCTCGAACTCGGCGCGGCCACGCTCGGCGAATCGGGTGCGCAGCCCATGCGGGCTCGTCTCCGTCCGGTTTGGCCCGGCGCCCATCTTGCGGCACCGGCGTTCCCGGTGTCGTGCACGCCCGGCGACAACCTCGCGCTCCACGTCGGCGTGGCTCACGCCCCCGCCGGGTCGGTGCTCGTCGTCGACGTCGGAACCGAGCGCGAGCGCGGCTACTGGGGGGAGGTCCTCACCACCGCGGCCGAGGCCCGTTCCGTCGCCGGGCTGGTCATCGACGGTTGTGTCCGGGACACCGAAGCCCTCACCGCCCACCGGTTCCCGGTGTTCTCCACCGGGGTGGCGCTGCCGGGCGCGACGAAGGAGCTTCCGGGGCGCGTCGGGCGGTCCGCCGCCGTCGGTGGGGTCGAGGTGCGCGCCGGTGACTGGATCGTCGGCGACAGCGACGGCGTCGTCGTGGTGGCTGCCGCGGCCCTCGACGACGTGCTCGCGGCAGGTCGGGGCCGCGCCGAGAAAGAGAAGCGGTTCTTCACCGAGCTCCGTGCTGGCGCGACGACGTTGGACCTGCTCGGACTTGACGCCGATCTGATCGACGACGAGTAGCCGTCAGCCCGACGCGGCGACCGGCGGGCGCAGCTCGCGCCACGGGCAGGCCACCTCGAGTTGCGACGCGACTTGGAGCAGCAGGTCCTCGCGACCGTACGCGGCGACGAGCTGCACGCCGACCGGGAGTCCGTTCGCGCCGCGGTGCAAGGGCAGCGAGATCGCCGGCTGGCCGGTGACGTTGAACGGCATCGAGAACGCGGTGAGCGCGTTGACCCGCGCGAGGAGATCGCCCGGGTCCACCGCCGGCCCGAGGTAGCCGATCTCGGGGGTCGGCGCCGTCACCGTCGGTGTCACGAGCAGGTCATGACCGTCGTCCCACCACGCCGCGACACCTCGGGCCCATCCCTGGGCTCGCTCGGTCGCGGCGACGTACGTGCCCGCGCTCGTCGCCCGGCCCATCTCCGCGAGCATCGCGTTCCACGGTTCGAGTTCGTCGGGTTGCACGGGCCGCCCGAGCTTCTCGCCCCAGCGGTCGAGCTCGCGGGCGATGAACACCGGGAACATGGCCGTGATGGCTTCGCCGAATCCGGGGTCGTCGAGGCTGTCGACGACCGCGGGCTCGACGATGTGCCCGAGCGACTCGAGCGTGCTGGTGGCGAGCTGCACGCCGGCGACGGCGTCGGCGGGCGGCTCCCCGCGGCCGCCGGTGAGCGCGGTGCGGAACCCGATCCGGAGCCGGCCCGGGTCGGAACCGATTTCCTCGGCGAACGGGCGCGCCGGACGCGGCGCGGTGTAGGGGTCGCCGACACCGGGCCCGGCGATGGCGTCCAGCACCGCGGCGGTGTCGCGCACGGACCGGGTGAGGACGTGCTCGTGGGTCGTCATCGCCCAGTACTCGCCGAAATCGGGACCGAGGGTGGAGCGGCCCCGGCTCGGCTTGAGGCCCACGAGTCCGCACAGGCTGGCCGGGATGCGGATCGATCCGCCCATGTCGTTGCCGTGGGCGACGGGCACCATGCCCGAGGCCACCGCGGCCGCCGCGCCGCCGCTCGATCCACCGGTCGAGCGGCTGACATCCCACGGGTTGCGGGTCGGTCCGTACGCGAGCGGCTCGGTGGTGACCATCGATGCCAGCTCCGGAGTGTTGGTCTTGCCCACGATGACGAATCCCGCGGCCCGGAACCGCTCGACGAGCCACGTGTCGGCCGTCTCGACCCATCCGGCTTCCTTCGCGACGCGCAGCCCACAGTGGTACGGATCGCCCGCGGTGTGGGCCACCGCGTCCTTGATGAGGAACGGCACGCCCCGGAACGGGGCGGCGGGCTCCAAGGTGTCGACCTCGTCGCGGGCTTTGTCGGCCCGGTCGAAGATCACCGCGTTCAGTTGCGGGTTCAGCGCTTCGATACGTCCTAGCGCCGCGTCGACCAGCTCAGACGCGCTGACTTCGCCGGTTCGTACCAGCTCGGCCTGTTCGGTCGCGTCCCGCCAGGCCAGGTCGTCAGTCACCGTGGGTTCCTCTCGTCGATCCAGTGGGACTTACGCCGTGACCAGGTTCGGTGGGCGCTGCCCCGCGAGGACGGCCACGATTCCGTC
>DAIPLE010000299.1:0-2170 GCA_036769425.1 Actinomycetota bacterium | reverse complement strand
GGGCGACGCAGCGGGCGACGTAGTCGGGGGGTGGCACCGACCGGGCGTCGACCCGCACCACCGTCGCGGCCCGCGCCCGGTGCAGCGCCCGGTTCAGTCCCGCGCTGCGCCCACCGTCAGGGTTCGCGACCAGGCTGACGGTCTGCACCGCGCCGCGGGCCGGGAGGTCAGCGAGGTCTCGATGCTCGTCGGGAGGCGCGGCGACAAGCACCTCGAGGGTGCCGGCGCCGGCCTGGGCCGCGAGCGCGTCGATGGCTCGCCGCAGCCGGTCCGGCGGCTCACCGCGGGTGACGAGCAGGACTGAGACGTCGGGTGGTGACGCGCTCATGCCAGGAGCTCCTCGATCCCGCGGGTGAACTCGTGGTGTTGGGCCCAGACCCGTTGCGTCCCGGCGCGCGCCAACGCGTGCCGGTGGTCGGCGTCGTCGAGCTGGTGCAGCGCGGCGCGCCAGTGCTCGGCGTCGGCGTCGGGCGGGAGGAGCAGGCCGTCGTGCCCGTCGGTGACCTGCTCGGGGATCCCGCCGACCGCGGTGACGACGGGCACCGACCCGAGCGCCTGCGCCAGGACGACCGCGCCGCTCTGCGTCGCGTGCGAGTACGGAAGGACGGTGGCGTCGCTGGCCGCGACGGTGTCGACGAGCCGCGCCGCGGTGACGAACCCGGGGACGCTGACCAGGTTGGGACGCGCCGCTGGCGCGCCGACCCCGAGGACGACGAACGCCCAGCCGGGGACCGTGCCGGCCAGGGTCTCGACGAGCGCGGTGCCCTTGTAGCCGCGGCGGAGCACCCCGAAATGGGCCGCCCATCGCCCCTCAGGTGGGTGGCCGGTCTCGCCACGCCGGGCGGCGACCATCCCCACCGGGACCGGGTGGGGCAGGACCAGCACCGTCCGTCCGGTGTCGCGGGTGACGCGGCGGGCGACGGCCTGGGTGTGGGCGACGACGACGTCGGCGTGGCGGAGGTGGCGCCGCAACCCGACGCGGGTCCCGGCCCGTCGGGTGTGGAGCCGGTCGTCGTGCACCACGACGACCAGCCGGGCCCCGACGGCGCGCGCCGCGTCATAGACCGGCGTCTCGAGCGGTGGGACGACGTAGTTCTGCACCACGACGCAGTCGGGGCGTCGTTCCCGCACCGCGGCGGCCGCGGCGCGAGCCAGCCGAGCATGCGCCGCGATGGCACCTCCTCGGGTCGAGGCGGTCACGATGTCGGCCCGGTCAGGGGCCAGCTCGCGTCCGCCGCGGGTCGCGACGGTCACGCCGTGGCCCCGTCGGGCGAGCTCGACGGCCCAGGTCTCGGTGGTCTGGGCGATCCCGCCACGCCCGAGCCAGTCGACGAGGGTGACGTTCATCGCACCTCGCGGACGCTGATCAGCGCGGCCCGGAGGCCGGCGAGGCGGGCCCCGACCCGGGCCCGCGCCGGCCGGGTCGGGTGCCGGACCAGACGGACGAGATCGGTGGCGGCGAGCCGCAGGTTCCAGGCCACCGCCACGACGTAGGCCCCGGCGGCGGCGACCCGACCCCGGGTGCGGCGCACGCACCGCACCGCGTTGCGGGCCAGCAGCCGCGACTTCTCGGGCCGGACGTCGTGACGTCCCCCGTCGTGGCGGCAGCGCACGTCGGTGCGGTACTCAACTCGCGCTCCACGTTGCGCGAGGCGCCAGAACCACTCGTTTTCCTCCCAGTAGAGGAAGTACGCCTCGGGGAGGGGCAGCGCCTCGAGGAGCGCCCGGCGCGCCGCGACCATCACGCCCGCGGCGGCGTCGATCGCCTCGGGCTGTTCGGGCTGACGCCATTTCTGCACCCCGCGCCACCGGGCGAGGCCGGGGACGGGCCGGTCGGGCAGCAACAGCCACTCGCGGGCGAGGGCCGCGACGCCGGGCAGCGGGATGATGGTCCGCACCGTCGCGCCGGCGGCGTCGACGACGCGCGGGACAGCCACGTCGGCGCCGCGCCGCACCGAATCCGCGAGGCGCAGCACCCCGGCGGCGTCGACGATCACGTCGTCGTTCATGAACACCACGACCGGCGCGTGCGCGTGCGCGACGCCGGCGTTCACCGCCGCGGCGTACCCCGGGTTCCCCGCGAGGTCGACGACCGTGGCGCTACCGGCGGCCCGCCGGACCCCGGGGTCCGCTTCGACGTTGACGACGACGATCTCGAGGTGCGGGTGGC
>DAIPLE010000112.1:0-7191 GCA_036769425.1 Actinomycetota bacterium | reverse complement strand
GAGGCTCGGAGACCGTCGGGCTGCTGTTCTCCGCCGTCGGGGCGGGCGCCCTCCTCGCCGCCCTCACCGCAGGATGGGTCCGCCAGGTGCACCGCCAGGGCCGGGCGGTGCTCTGGGCGGTGGCGATCTGGGGTCTCGGGATCATCGGCTTCGGACTCGCCGGCGATGGTCTCGGGCTCGCGCTCGGCTGCCTCGCCGTCGCCGGGGCCGCCGATGTCGTCTCCGCGGTGTTCCGGGGCACGATCTTGCAACAGAACGTCCCCGACGAGATCCGGGGTCGGATCTCGTCGGTGCACACCCTCGTCGTGGTGGGCGGCCCCCGGCTCGGCGACGTCGAAGCCGGACTGGTGGCGTCGGCGTTCACCCCTATGGTGTCGGTGGTGTCCGGCGGCGCCGTTTGCGTGGCGGGTGTCGCCCTCCTCGCGGTGCTCGCCCCGCAGCTGGCGCGCTACCGCGCTCCCACGGTCCCGGCGTCCACCAGCGTCGCCGGTTGACGCCGAGGCACGCGCGCGACCAGCGTGGCGCCGTGGCTGGCTACTCGGGAACACCGCTCACCAAGAAGTTGGGCATCGGCGAAGGCTGTCGCCTCGCGATCGTCGCGGCTCCGAACGGCTTCACCGAACAGCTCGACCTGCCGCGCGGCGCGCAGCTTCGCACCCAGGCCCGCGGTCGACTCGACGTCGTCGTGTACTTCGTGACCCGACGCGCCGAGCTCTCCCGTCGCTTCCCGGTGATGAAGCGCGCCCTCGAATCCGACGGTGGACTGTGGATCGCGTGGCCGAAACGAACCTCGGGCGTCGCCACCGATCTGAGTGAGAACCCGATCCGCGAGATCGGACTGGGTCACGGTCTGGTCGACAACAAGGTCGCCGCGATCGACGACACCTGGTCCGGGTTGCGGTTCGTGTATCGCCTCGCTGACCGCACGCCCTGATGTGCGGACGGTTCGTCGCGGCGTCGTCGCCGACGCTGCTCGCCGAACGGTTCCACGTCGACGAGCAGCGAGCCACCGATGGCGACGCCGACTACAACGTCGCACCCCGCACCGATGTCCTCGTCGTGCGCGACCGTCCCCGTGACGACGCCACGACCCGGGTGCTGTCGCGTCTGCGCTGGGGCCTCGTGCCGTCCTGGGCGAAGGACCCGTCGATCGGCGACCGCCTGATCAACGCGCGGGCCGACACCGTGGTCACCAAGCCCGCCTTCCGGCGATCGTTCACGAAGCGTCGCTGCATCATCCCCGCCGACGGGTTCTACGAGTGGCGCCGCCTGCCCGCCGAGCCCGGCTCCTCAGCGCGGCGCAAGGAGCCCACCTTCATCCGCCGCCGCGACGGCGAGCCACTCGCCTTCGCCGGACTGTGGTCGGTCTGGAAGGTCCCCGAGCCGCTCGCCGGCACCATCGGCGACGACGACGGCTGGCTGCGCTCGTGCACCATCGTCACCACCCACGCCAACCAGCTCCTCGCCCCGATCCATGACCGCATGCCGGTGGTGCTCCCCGAAGCCGCCTGGGACCGCTGGCTCGACCCCCGTCCCGAGCTCACCACCGCCGACGTCGACGCGCTCACCGACCTGCTCGTCCCAGCCCCCGACGACTGGTTCGAGGCCTACGTCGTCTCGCCAAGGGTCAACCAGGTCATCGACCACGATTCGGGCCTGGTGCACCCGGTCGGCGACTCGGCGCTCCCATAGGCTCCCGGTGGTGACGCTCCTCTCCGCCGACGAGTATCGACACGCGATCCGAACCGAAGCCGACCGGCTCGTCGCGGCCGCCGAACGCGCCCCGCTCGACGCGCCCATCCCGCCGTGTCCCGACTGGGACGTCGCCGAGCTGCTCGGCCACATGGGTCGCGTCTACCGCTGGGCCGCGGCGTGCGTGGAGGCCAACGCCCTCGTCTCGCCCCACGACCTGCCCAGCCCCCCCGAGCGCGACGCCCGCGTCGCCTGGGTCCAAGGCGGCGCCACCCGGGTCCTTGAGGTCCTGGACCAACCGGCCGACGCTCCGGCCTGGACGTGGGCCCCCAGCGGCACCGTCGGGTTCTGGCAACGCCGCCAGGCCCACGAGACCGCGGTGCACCGCGTCGACGCCGAGCTGGCCAGCGGCCCACCGACGCTGGTGCCCCGCGACCTCGCCGTCGACGGGATCGACGAATGGCTCGCGCTGCTGCCAAACCGGTTCGGTGCCCCGCCCATCACCGGGACCGGCGAGACCCTGCACTTGCACTGCACTGATGGCGACGGCGAATGGCTGCTCCGGCTCACCCCCGACGGCCTCGAGGTCGAGGCGATCCACGCCAAAGGTGACGTTGCGGTCCGCGGGCCGGCGTCGGACCTGCTCCTCGTCATGATGCGTCGACGATCCCCCGACGACGTCGAGGTGCTCGGCGATCGGGCTGTCCTCGACGGCTTCTTGGACCAGGCCTGCTTCTAAGTTCACCCCTTGGCTACCGGCTGATTCCGTGCCGGGACACCCCGGCCCGCTACCTTGCAGTTGTGCACGTTCTACTGGGCATTGTCGTCGGGCTCGTGACCGCCGAGCTGGGGATCCTGGTCACCACCGTCTACCTGCACCGGGGGCTCACCCACCGGGCGATCACCGTCCATCCCGCGGTCGCCGGGCCGCTGCGCGTCGTCATCTGGGTCGCCACTGGCATGAAGCCCCGTGAGTGGGCCGCGGTGCACCGGCGCCACCACGCCGCCACCGACACCCCCGACGACCCCCACTCGCCGCTCGTCCTCGGCTTCTGGCGGGTGCAGCTCGCCAACGCGGCCCTCTACCGTCGAACCGCCCGCGACGGCGTCACCGTCGACCGCTACGCCAAGGACCTGCCTCCCGATCGCCTCGACCGCTGGTTCTTCGACCGGGCGTGGCTCGGACTCGGCATCGGCGTGGTCCTCCTGTGCCTCGTCCTCGGGTGGCAGACCGGGCTCCTCGCCGCGGTGGTGCACATGGTCGCCTACCTCGGCTTGAGCGGCGCCGTCAACGCCGTCGGCCACACCGTCGGCGACCGGCCGCACGACAACTCGGCGACGAACGGACGGTTCCTCGCCCTGATCACCGCCGGTGAGGGTCTGCACAACAACCACCATGACGCCCCCACCTCGGCGCGCTTCGCCCGGAAACGCGGGGACCTCGACCCCGGATGGTGGGCGGTGCGCTCGCTCTCGCTTCTGGGGCTGGTGCGCATCCGGCACCGCAAGGTCCCGGCCCGCTCCAGCTGACGCCGCGGGCGCGGCGAGCCTCGCTCAGTCGGCGGGGCTGGCGCTCGGTGCCAGGTCACGGACCGCCTGGCGCAGCACGTCGACGCCGAGACCCAGGATCGCCGGCGCCGGTGTGGTGACCCCGTTCGCCGCGTACCGGGCCAGATGCTCGCGGCACTCGCTCGGCGATCCATGCACGATGAGCTCGTCGACGAGCGAATCGGGGATCGCCTCTGTCGCTGCGGCCCGATCACCGGCCCGCCAAGCCGCCCACATCGGCTCGAGCTGCTCCCCGCGTCCCAGCCACTCGTGGAACGCGGCATAGACCGGGACGTTGAGGTACGCCGCGATCGCCCGCCGGCCCACGAAGCGCACCAAGTCCCGGTCCTCGCTCGGCAGGACGAAGATGCGGGCCACGATCTCCTTGTCCTCGCCCACGTGGGGGACGACGGTCTTGACGTCGTCGGCTGACAACCAGTTGATGATCGCCCCGTCACCCTCTCGACCCGCGAGGCGCAACATCCCGGGCCGGAGCGCCGCGATGAGGATCGGCGGCATCTCGGCCACCGGCACCTCGAGGCGAAAGCCGCGCACCGAGAACGTCTCGTACTCGGCGGTCACCTTGTCGCCGGGAAGCGCGGCGCGCAGGAACCGCACGACGTCGCGCACCCGGTGATACGGCTTCACGAACGGGATCCCGTTCCACCGCTCGACGATGACCTCCGAAGACGTCCCCAGCCCGAGCGCGAAGCGTCCCGGCGCGGCCTGGCACATCGCCGCCACCGACTGGGCCAGGGTCGCGGCCCCCCGGGTGAACACCGGCACGATCGCGGTCCCGAGCCGCAGCTGCGGGGTCCAAGCCGCCGCCAACGCGAGGGGCGTGAACGCGTCCGTCGCCCCCGCCTCCGCCGACCAGACGTCGGTGTAGCCGAGGGCTGCGACCTCCTCGTACCAGCTGCGGTGATCTGCCAACGACACGTCGGTGAACGGAACTGTGATCCCGTATCGGGCCGGAACACTCATGGGGATGCCTCCGAGGACAGATCAGTCGCTTCCGGTGCTGGGTCCGCCGCGGGGGCCTCCCGGGCGGCCCAGTTCCGCACGATTGCGGACTGGCTGGCGGTGGCGAGCAGCGTGCCATCCTCAGACCACAGGTGCACGACCCCGTGGCCGAACCCGTCCGCGACCGCCTGGACCCGCACGTCGGCGAGGACCCACTCGGTGGGGTGGAGGTCCAAGGGACGAACCATCCGCAACGTGTTGTCGAGACTGTTGCTCGACGTGCGCCGCCCCAAGGCCTGGCTGATCCCGAACGGGACGTAGTCGGCGACGACCGCGAGCGCCGACGCCGTCGCCGGGATCCCCGGCAGCCGGACCCACAGCGCGGTGCGGCCGTCCCCCGCCGTCCCGTCGAGCTCCTCGAAGAACCGGGCGTTCGCCATCCGCATCCCGAGCCGTTCCCCGATCGTGCCCCGCTGGTGCGCCGGCAGCTCCCTTCCCGGGCTCGCCGCCACCGACGGGACGTCCGGTCGTACCGCCCACGACCCGGACCAGTTCAGCTCCCGGCGACCCAACGCCGCGACGACGGTGAAGATCTCTCGTCCGTCGACGCGCGCCAGCACCCGGGCCTGCGACGACCGATGGCCCCTCGTCACCTCGGTGGCCTCGAGCTCCACCACGTCGGGTGGACGGGCGAACGCCAGGTACTGCGCGGTGGCCCATACCAACGGGCGACCGGTCAGACGCTCCAACACCTCGATCGCCGCGCCGAGAGCCGCGCCACCGAAGAACGTCCCGAACCCCGAGCACAGCCCGCGCACCACCGGGAGCCGCCACCGGCGGGGATCATCAGTGCCAGCGAGGCCATAGAAGTCGAGGACGTCCACCGCCGGGCGACGCTACCGCCACGACCGCCATCGACCGACTGGGTCATGGTCAGGGAGGTTTGGCAGACTGGCGCCTTCTGACTACCCCCGGGGGAATGATGTCCAAGCGGCCGGTCCTGCACGTCGTCGCGGCGATCGCGACCGTCGCCGCCCTCGCGGTGCCGTCTTGGGTCACCGCCGCGGGCGCCGCTTCGGTTCGGGCCTCCTCGACCAGCGCTGACGCCACCCTCAAGGCCGCCATCGCCGACATCCAGTCGTACTGGACGAAAGAGTTTCCCCAGCTCTACGGCGGCAGTTACACGCCGATCGGCCAGATCATCGCCGCCGGGCCGGACACCAAGATCCCCGACTGTCAGGGCCAGAAGATCTCGTACGCCAAGCAAGTCAAGGGGAACGCCTTCTACTGCTTCCAGAGCAACTTCATCACCTACGACAACCAGGGTCTGTTCCCGGCGTTGGTCAAGAACTTCGGCCCGTTCGCGACTGCCCTGGTGCTCGCCCACGAGTGGGGCCACGCGATCCAGGATCGGGCGGGCTTCAGCCGCGACAACCAGCAACCGATCTTCGTCGAGCTCCAAGCTGACTGTTTCGCCGGGTCCTGGGTGCAGCGCATCGCCAACGGCGACAGCAAGACCGTGAAGTTCGCCGCCGGTGACCTCGACCGCGCTCTCAGCGCATACTTCAAGTTCCGCGACCCGCCCGGCAACGCCCCCGACGATCCGCAGGCCCACGGCGACGCCTTTGACCGGGTCAATGCCTTCCAGACCGGCTTCGAGAAGGGCGCGCCGGCGTGCAAGCCGTTCTTCGACTCACCACCGCCGGTTACGGAGACGCAGTTCACCTCCGCCCAGGAGGCCGCGAGTGGAGGCAACCTTCCGGCAGCGCAGGTGCTGCCGGGCACGATGGACCTCCTCAACGACTTCTACTCCCAGGTCGCGCCGGGCGTCCCGTCGCTGACGCTGAAGCAGCTGGTCAAGTACGACAGCAGCGGGCCGAAGAGCCAGCTACCGAAATGTGGTGGAGCCGCCCTGTCGCTGAAGCAGCTCAAGAGCCGAGTGTTCTACTGCCTCGACGACAACTTCATCGCCTTCGACACGCCACTGCTCGACAACATCTACAAGAACATCGGCGACTTCGGTGTGGCGGTGCTCGTCGCGAACGCCTACGCCACCTACATCCAGTTCAAGCAGAACTTCCCCGGGGTGCAGGACAACACGGTGGGCGCCGTCCTCGGCGCTGACTGCTACACCGGGGGCTGGGCGGCAGCCATCGAGAACGCGTCGCTCAATGGCGGTCCCGGCTTGCCAGCCCCAAGCTTGAATACATCGCTCTCGCTCGCGACCGGTGACCTCGACAAGGTCATCGAAGCCTTCATCGCGTATGACGCCGCCCGGGGCGTGTCCCAGAAGAGCGACTTCGTGTTCCGCCGCATGGAGGCCTTCCGACAGGGCTTCTTTCAGGGCTACAACTCCTGCGGCCCGGCCTTCTCCAGCGGCGCGGGGTCATTGAACACGCCGTCCGGATGAGGGCGTGACGAGCGAACCGGCCGTCGAGGTCGAGAGCCTGGTGAAGCGCTTCGGGGACTTCACCGCGGTCGACGACGTGTCGTTCACGGTGCAGCCCGGCGAGCTCTTCGGGTTCCTCGGCCCGAACGGGGCCGGAAAGACGACGACCATCTCGATCCTCTGCACCCTCCTCAAGCCGAGCGGCGGCGTCGCCCGAGTTGCGGGTCACGACGTGGCGCTCGAGCAGGCCGCGGTGCGGTCCAGCATCGGCCTCGTCTTCCAGGAGGTGACGCTCGACGACTACCTGACCGGAGCCGAGAACCTGCGGTTCCATGCCGTCCTCTACGGCGTCCCACCGTCCCAGGTCCGGGACCGGACCCGGCCGCTGCTCGAGATGGTCGGACTCGCCGACCGGGCCGACCAGCAGGTCCGCTTCTACTCCGGCGGGATGAAGCGGCGGCTCGAGATTGCCCGCGGGCTGCTGCACGCGCCGCGGGTGCTGTTCCTCGACGAGCCGACCATCGGCCTCGACCCCCAGACCCGCAAGCACATCTGGGACTACGTCGACACGCTGCGCGGCCGCGAATCCACCACCATGT
>DAIPLE010000111.1:0-7194 GCA_036769425.1 Actinomycetota bacterium | reverse complement strand
GACGTCCAGCGGCAGGCCGCGCCGCCGGTGCTCGCGGGCGACCTCGAGCAGCTCCTCCTGGCTGGCGTAGCGCATCTTGCACTGCCAGTAGCCCAGGCCGAGCTCCGGCATCATCGGGACGTGGCCGGTCGCGTCGGCGTAGTGGCGCGCAATGGCGGCCGGTGTGTCGCCTGCCGTGACCCAGTAGTCGATCTGCCTGGTGGCGTTGGACTCCCACTCGGTGCGGTTCGCCCCGAAGGTGACGCGCCCCACCGACGGGTCGTGCCAGAGGAAGCCGTAACCGGCCGTCGACGTGACGAACGGAACGCTCGCCTGGCAGTTGCGCTGGGCGAGCTCGAACGTCGACCCCTTCAGGTCGGGGGTCCGCTGCTGGTACACGCCGAGGCCCGCGAGGTGCTCATCGGCCGCGGCCAGCGACAGCGTCGTGCGGTAGGCCCCGCCGGGCAGTGCGCGGTACCGACGCGGGTGCGGCTTCGCGGCGCCGTCGTCCGGCACCTCCTGCAGCAGCAGTCGCCCGTCGGCGTCGTAGAACGCCAGGCGGCAGTCGTGGCGCAGCCCGCCGGCCTGCCAGTCCTTGCCGGACGAGGCGCGGGCGACCACGGTGAGGCCGCCGTTGACCAGGGTGGCGACGTCGCCGTCGACGTCGATGCGCACCGCGTCGGGGTCGCTCGCGGCGGGCAGCAGCGCCCAGTCGGTGTCCTCGATCCGGCCCATGCTGCACCGGACGCGTACCGAGTCCGGTCCCCAGGGCTGGATCGCGACGGTCTCACCGCCACCCGTCCACGTCAGGCGACCGTCGGCCACGCGGAACGGGGTCGGTGCGTGGGGCATGGTGTCTGCGGGCATCGTGTCTGCAGGCATGGCGTCTCCGGTCATCTCGGCTCGTCCTTCGTCGGGTCTCGTGGTCAGGCGTGCTGGATCGTCGCGGAGACGGTCACGAACGAGTGCGGCGGCAGCGTCAGGCGCAGGCCGGCTGGCGTCTGCTCCAGGTGCTCGAGCCTCACCGGGCTCACGGTGTCCGCGGCGCCGGGCCGGTTGTAGGCGTTCGCGGAGTCCGCCCAGAGCAGGCGACCGGTGGCGCCGGACAGGGTGGCGCCGCGGACCTGCAGCTCGACCTCGAGGGGCGCGTCGAGGTCGACGTTGGTCACCGAGACGAGCGCCGTGCCGTCCCTGGTGCTCGCGGACGCGGAGACCACGGGCACGTCGCGCCCGGCCACGGTGCGCGACGGGCCGGACACGTGGGTCGGCAGGGACGTGGCGTCCTGGTGGCCCTTGTTCATCTCGAACACGTGGAACGTGGGCGTGCGCACCATCGGGCCGCCGTCCGGGTCGGTGAGCAGCATCGCCTGGAGCACGTTGACGGTCTGGGCGATGTTGGCCATCGTCAGCCGGTCGGCGAAGCGGTGGAAGACGTCGAAGTGCCAGGCGGCGACCATCGCGTCGCGCAGGGTGTTCTGCTGGAAGAGGAAGCCGGGGTTGGTGCCGGGCTCGACGTCCCACCACGTGCCCCACTCGTCCAGCACCATCCCGTACTGCTTGTCCGGGTCGTAGACGTCCATCACGGCCGCGTGCGAGCGCAGCAGCTCCTCGACACCCTGCGCCGCGACGATCGTGCGCCAGTACTCCTCCGGTCCGAACCGGGTCGCGCTGCCCTTGTCCGTCCAGGTGCCGCCGATCGTGTAGTAGTGCACCGACACCGCTTCCCACGGCACCGCCGCGAAGGGGTGGCCGCCGATCTCGGGGATGACCTTCATCAACGTCTCGGTCCAGGCGACGTCGGCGCCGTCGGCACCGGCCGCAACCCGGTAGAGCGGGGTCTCGTTGCCGCTGCGGCAGAAGGTGCCGTACTGGCGGGCGAGGTCGGCGTAGGCCTCGGCGCGCATGTTGCCGCCGCACCCCCAGGTCTCGTTCCCCAGGCCCCAGAAGCGGACCGTCCACGGCTCGTCGCGACCGTGCGCGCGTCGCAGGTCCGCCATCGGCGATCGCCCCGCTCCGGTGAGGTACTCCACCCAGTCGGACATCTCCTGGACCGTGCCGGAGCCGATGTTCCCCGAGACGTAGGCATCGGCGCCCAGCAGCTCGCACAGGGCCATGAACTCGTGCGTGCCGAAGGCGTTGTCCTCGAGCGTCCCGCCCCACAGCGTGTTGATGAGAGCGGGGCGGTCCTGCCGGGGCCCGACGCCGTCCCTCCAGTGGTACCGGTCAGCGAAGCACCCGCCGGGCCAGCGCAGGTTCGGGATGTCGAGCTCGCGCAGCGCCTCGACGACGTCGAGCCGGATGCCCCGGACGTTGGGCACGGGGGAGTCGTCCCCCACCCACAGGCCGTCGTAGATCCCGCGGCCCAGGTGCTCGGCGAAGTGGCCGTAGAGGTGGCGGCTGATCGTGGGCCCGGGGCGTTCGGCGTCGATGGTGATGACAGCGGTCACGGCCTGCTCCTTCATCGGTTGACGCTCTGCAGATCGGGGTGCTCGTGCTGGGGGGTCTCATCCGGCCACTGCCACCGCGCGGACGATCACGACGCGCTCGGGGTGGAAGGTCGGCAGGTCGAGCCCCGCGCGCGTGAGCAGGTCGCCGGCGAGCACGGGTGAGCCCGGTGAGTCGGGCGACCCCTCGCCGAGCGCCGGCGCGGTGCGCAGCCACTGCGGGACCAGCCACCAGGGACCGACCGACGCCGGCTGGGCGGCCTCGATGCGGTAGCGGCGGTCGGGCTGCAGGCCCGGCAGCGTCACGCGTCGACGCGAGTCGGTCGACAGGGCGGGCGTGACGATCGTGTACAGGGCCTCGCTGGCGTCGGCCGCCACGACTCCGCGCACCGACGGTGCGTCGACGTCGAAGTCCCCTCCCGCCACGACCCGGCCCGTGCCGATGAGCTCGCGGTGGTCCTTGTAGGCCGCCACCCAGCGCGCGAGCACGGCGCGGTCGGCGTCGCCGAGCTCGCGCACGTCGCACTCGATGCCGAAGTGCCCGAGGAACGCGATCGCGCATCGCGTGTGCAGGTCGTGGGTGCGGCCGGTGGCCGACGACGTGGCCGAGGCGACGTGCGAGCCCAGCATCTCCGGCGGGACCAGCAGGCCCGTCCAGCGCAGCATGCGTGACCTGTCGAGCGGGTCGTGGTTGTCGGAGGTGTGGACCCGGTCGGTGCGCTGCAGGATGCCGAGGTCGACCCGCCCGCCGCCGGACGCACAGCTCTCGATCTCGAGCAGGGGGTGGCGTGCCCGGAGCTCGTCGATCAGCCGGTAGGCCGCGAGGGTCTGCTCGTGCACCGCGGCGGCGCCCGAGCCCGGATGGCCGGCGTCGACGAGATCGCGGTTGTGGTCCCACTTCAGGTACGCCAGGTCCAGGTCGGTGACGAGCCGGTCGAGGGCGTCGAGGATGTGCGCGAAGGCGTCCGGGTTGGTGAGGTCCAGGACCTGCTGGTGGCGCAGCCGCAGCGGCAGCTGCGGGCGCGCGCGCAGGACCCACTCGGGGTGCGCGCGGGCCAGGTCGGAGTCCTCGTTGATCATCTCGGGCTCGACCCACAGCCCGAGCTCCATGCCGAGGGAACGGACGTGCCGGGCGAGCGGGCCGAGGCCGTCGGGCCACACGTCGGGGTCGGGCGTCCAGTCGCCGAGGCCCGCGCGGTCGTCGCGCCGACCGCAGAACCAGCCGTCGTCGACCACGTAGCGTTCGACGCCCAGGTCGGCCGCCTGGGAGGCGAGCTCGGCGAGGGTGTCGTGGTCCTGGTCGAAGAGGACGGCCTCCCAGACGTTCAGGGTCACCGGGCGTGGTCGTCCGGCGGCGCGGGACACCCCGCGCAGGAAGCGGTGGAACCGGTGAGAGGCGGCGTCCAGCCCGTCTCCGTGGCTGCCGTACACCCACGGCGAGGAGTACTCCTGGCCGCGTCCGAGCCGGACCTCGCCGGGCAGCAGCAGCTCTCCGCCGCGGAACGCGAGGTAGCCGTCGGTGCGCTCGACGGCGTGCTCGTGGTTGCCTCCGAACCCGACGTGGCACAGCCACACCTCGCCGGACCCGGCGTCGAACCCGGGGGTTCCGATGGCCATCGTGGCCGTGGCGTCGAGCCCGGTGCGTCCACGGCGGGACTCTCGCGTGTGCATGCCGACGACGACCGGGTGGCGCTGCGGCACCTTCTCCGTCGCCCACCGCCCCGCGAAGTCCATGACCTCACGGGCGTAGGTCGGCACCGTCAGGGCCAGGGACACCGCCGAGACGTCCAGGGGGCCGGGGGCGTCGCTCTCGTTGCGGACGACCGCTCGGGTGCGCAGCAGGCCGGCAGGGGTGAGAGCGATCTCCAGGAGAACCGCGATCTGTGCCACGTCGTCGCGCGCCACGACGCTCACGGTCGCCGCTCCTCGCTGGACCACCTGCCCGGCCGCGACCGGCTCGCCGTCCACCTCGACCGTCTGCACGCCGAGCCGAGGTGACCACGAGGTCCCGCTGCGGTGCAGCGAGAGGCCCGGCCGCCCGCCCCAGCCGTGCGTGTGCTCCGGCAGAAGGCTCGGGTCGTACGGGACGTCGGACTCGCCGTCGATCCCCGTGCGGAGGGTCGAGTCGGCGAACGCGAGCAGGTCGCCGTCGGGTGCCGCGAGGCGGCGTCCCCAGTGCGCGATCGTCGGAAGCAGCTCGCCTCTGAGGACGAGGAGGACCGAGACGTCCTCGGCGACGAGGTGGATCACGCGAGCGGCGTTCATGGTCCCGTTTCGTCGAGCGGGCCGCAGGGTTTCGATCCTGCGGCGGATGCTCCTAGAGTACAGGGAGATCGATCTCCGAGAAGAAGGGCCGGGCATGACGTGGACGCACCTGGGGCACTCCCAGGTCCGGCTGGCCCCAGGGGTGTTCGACGACCGTCGCCGGCTCAACCGGGAGTACCTCGCCTCGCTGCGGGAGGCTGCCCTCCTCCAGAACCACTTCATCGAGGCCGGCATCGGCGAGCAGGCCTGGCACCTGCGCCCCTCGGGTGAGACACCCGCTGATCGCGGGCTCGACAGGCACTGGGGCTGGGAGACGCCCGGGTCGCTGCTGCGGGGCCACTTCGTCGGGCACTGGATGTCGGCCGCAGCGCGGGAGATCGCGGTCACGGGCGATGCCCACCTGCGCGCCACGCTCGACGCGGTCGTCGAAGGGCTGGAGCGCTGCCAGCGCGAGAGCGACGGGGAGTGGGCCTTCGCCATCCCCCCGACGTTCCTGCGCCGCCTCGAGCAGGGGCGCGACGTCTGGGCGCCGCAGTACGACCTGCACAAGACGCTCATGGGCCTGGTCGACGTGTACCTGGACCTCGGCGACGAGCGCGCGCTGCGTGTCGCGCACCGTGCCGCTCAGCCCCTGGCGCGCTGGGCGCGCGGCGTCGGGACGGACGCGTTCCAGACCGTCCTCGAGGTCGAGACCGGAGGGATGCTGGAGGTCTGGGCCGACCTGCTCGCCGCGACCGGTGACGCGACGTACCGCGAGCTCCTCGACCTCTACTACCACCGCTCACTGTTCGACGGCCTGCTCGAGGGCCGCGACGTGCTGACCAACAGGCATGCGAACACGACGATCCCCGAGGTCCTCGGGGCCGCCCGCGCCTACGAGGTGACGGGTGAGGAGAGATGGCGCCGGATCGTCGAGGCGTACTGGGAGTCGGCGGTCGTGCGTCGCGGCACGTTCTGCACCGGGGGCCAGACCTCGGGCGAGATCTGGACCCCGCCGTTCGCCTTCGCCGCGCGGCGCGGCGCGAAGACCCAGGAGCACTGCACCGTCTACAACATGATCCGCCTGGCCGACGTCCTGTTCCGCTGGACGGGGCAGGTGGCCTACCTCGACTACATCGAGCGCAACCTGGTCAACGGCATCCTCGCCCAGCAGAACCCCGTGTCCGGGATGGTCACCTACTTCCTGCCGCTCGAGGGCGGCGCGCGCAAGGTGTGGGGGAGCCCCACCGAGGACTTCTGGTGCTGTCACGGCACGCTCGTCCAGGCGCACACCCGCCACTCGTCGCTCGTGTTCTACGACGGCGACGACGGGAGCCTGACGATCGCCCAGCACATCGCTGCGCAGGCGCACGTGCCGACGCCCGCCGGGGAGGTGCTGGTGGACGTCGGGCTGCTCGACGACGCGAGGGTCGTGGGGCCCGACTCGAACGCGGGCGACGCCGGCGACACGCACCGCCCGCACGCCTCGCGGGTGCGCGTGACGATCGACTCGGACGACGGCGTGCCGCTGCGGGTCCGCCTGCGCGTCCCCGGATGGACCGACGGTGAGCCCGTCGTGGCCGCGGACGGCGCCGTGCCGGTGGTCGACGGCTTCCTCACGTTCGACCACGCGGGTGGCCGGACCCGCGCCGACGTCGCCTTCCCGTTCGCGCTGCGAGCGATCCCGATCCCCGACGAGCCCGCCACCGTGGCGTTCGTCGAGGGTCCCGTGGTGCTCGCCGGCATCGTCGACGGGGAGGTCGCGCTGCACGGCGATGCGCAGGCGCCGATCTCGCTGCTCGTGGCCGACGACGAGCGGCAGTGGTCGCAGTGGCTCACCCGCTACCGCAGCGTCGGGCAGCCGACGACCATCCGTCTGCGTCCCCTGCACGAGGTCGTCGACGAGAGGTACTCGGTCTACTTCCCGATCATCCCCGCGACGGCACCGTGACCCCGTCGACGCAGCCCCCCACCACGAACGTCCCCGGTCGTGGCGACCAGGATCGACCCGCACCACGACGGCAGCGCTGCCAGGAAGGACGACACGCGTGGCGAACCCCCTGCGGATAGCCCTCATCGGAACCGGCTTCATGGGGCGGATGCACGCGCAGGCGTGGCGTACCGCGCACCGGTTCTTCGACCTCCCCCTCGAGCCCGAGCTGACGGTCGTCGTCGGGCGCGACGCGGATCGGACCGCGCGGGCCGCCCGGACGCTCGGCGCCGCCGAGCAGTCCACCGACTGGTCCGAGGTGATCGGGCGGGCCGACGTCGACCTCGTGGACATCTGCACACCCGGCGACACGCATGCGGCGATCGCGGTGGCCGCCCTCGAGGCGGGCCTTCACGTGCTGTGCGAGAAGCCGCTCGCCAACGACGTCGCCGAGGCCGAGCGCATGGCACAGGCGGCGGGCCGTGCCCTCGACCGCGGTGTCGTCAGCATGTGCGGCTTCAGCTATCGCCGGACCCCTGCGTTGGCGCTCGCCCGCCGGCTCGTCGCGGAGGGCCGGATCGGCCAGGTCCGGCACGT
>DAIPLE010000298.1:0-2187 GCA_036769425.1 Actinomycetota bacterium | reverse complement strand
CCAACCCCGACGGGTACCGCCGCGCCTTCGACGAGCTCGCCGTGACGCTCATCGCGCCGCTCGGCTGAACGCGCGGTCGCGGACCGAGCCGACGGCCCGACCGCCGGTGTCTCGGGAGTGCTTGCGGCGGGGCCCGACTACGGGATCATCAAGGACTTCGCCCGCTACCCCGAGCTGCGCTGGCTCAACCGACACGACCGGGTCGCGCCGGTCACGTACGGCGCCGCCGCGTTCCTCATCGGCGGCTGGCCGGGCCTGGTCGTCGGGTTCTTCTGGTCGACGGTGCTGCTCTGGCACACCACGTTCCTCGTGAACTCGGCCGCGCACGTCTTCGGCCGCCGTCTGCTGCGACCCGAGGCCGCGACCGGTTGACCGGCGCCGCCCGGTCGCGGGGAGCGGGCTACTGGTGGAGGATCACGCAGGAGCCGTGACCGAACAGCCCCTGGTTGATCGCCAGCCCGACGGAGGCGCCCTCGACCTGGCGCTCGCCGGCCTCGGACCGGAGCTGCCATGTGAGCTCGCACACCTGGGCCAGCGCCTGGGCGGGGATGGCCTCTCCGAAGCACGCCAGCCCGCCGCTCGGGTTCACCGGGATCCGACCGCCGAGCGAGGTCGCGCCGGAGTGCAGGAGCGCCTCGGCGTCGCCGGGTCCGCAGAGCCCGATGTTCTCGTACCAGTCGAGCTCGAGCGCGGTCGACAGGTCGTACACCTCGGCGCAGCTCAGGTCGTCGGGTCCGACGCCGGCTTCCTCGTAGGCGGCGTGCGCGATCGAGTCGCGGAACGAGCGGGCTGCGGGTGGGGCGCCGAGCGCGGAGTCGGTCGCGATGTCGGGAAGGTCGAGGTCCACGTTGGGATAGGTGGGTGTCACGGTCGATACCGCGGCGACGCGGACCTGACGGGCCCGGTCGTCTCGGCGGGCCGCGAACTCGTCGCTGGCGAGCACCACCGCCGCGGCACCGTCGCTCGTGGCGCAGATGTCGACCAGACGCAACGGGTCGGCCACGACAGGCGAGTCGGCGATCTCGTCCTCGGTGAACACCTTGCGGTACCGAGCGTTCGGGTTGGTGCGTCCGTGGCGACTGTTCTTGACCTTCACCGCGGCGAAGTCCTTCTCGGTCGCGCCGTACTGCTCCATGCGGCGCCGGGCGTAGAGCCCGAAGTAGGTCGGGTTCGTCGCGCCCAGCACGTGGAAGCGCAGCCAGTCGGGGTCTTCGGGTCGATCCCCGGGTAACGGCCCGAAGAAGCCCTTCGGGGCGGTGTCGGCACCGACGACGAGGGCCACGTCGGCTTTGCCGGCGAGGATCCGGGCCCGGGCCGCTTCGAGGGCCACGACACCGGACGCGCACGCGGCGTAGCTGGACGAGACCGGGATCCCGGACCAGCCGAGCGCCTGCGCGAACGTGGAGCCGGCCACATAGCCCGGGTACCCGTTGCGCATGGTGTCCCCGGCGGCCAGGTACTCGACGTCGGACGGCGCGAGGCCGGCATCGGCGAGCGCGGCGCGCGCCGCGACGACGCCGTACTCGGCGAAATTCCGTCCCCATTTGCCCCACGGGTGCATCCCGACCCCGAGGATCCGCACGTCGGTCACCGCGTCCCTCCTGCTGGGCGCCACTTCCAAACCGTCCGGACACCGGTGTCGTCCTCGTACAGCGGCTCGATCACCAGCTCCATCTCCGCCCCAAGGGTGAGCGTGGCAAGGTCGGTTCCTCGGGCCAGCTGGCCGAGCACCACCATCTGCTCGTCGGCCAGCTCGACGGCCGCGACGCCGTACGGCTCGAACGGGTCACGGGCCGGGTATGGCGGGGGCGGCGCGTACCGATTGTCGGTCCAGGACCAGAGACGGCCCCGTGACGAGAGGGGCGCGTCGTCGAGCTGGCCTCCGTCACAGTGCGGGTTGCGACAGAACGACCACTGTTTCGGGAAGAACCACGCGCCACACCGAGGGCAGTGCCCGCCGAGCAGGCGCGGTCCCTCGTCGGTGTCGGTGAACAGCCCGTCGATGACCGGGACGTCCGACTTCACGTCGGGGTCCCCGGCTCGGTGCCGAGCTGCGCGTCGCGCTGCTCGACGAAGGCCTGGCGGAGCTCGTCGGAGTCGCCCCAGAGGTTGAGCTCGAAGGTGAAGCCCTGCTCGAAGCGATAGGAGCGCTTCACGTCGACGGGGTCGATGGCGTTCAGCGACTCC
>DAIPLE010000297.1:0-2193 GCA_036769425.1 Actinomycetota bacterium | reverse complement strand
CACCGAGTCCGGTGGCGACCTCGACGCGGCCAAAGACTGGTTGCGCAGCAAAGGGCTCGCCGGCGCATCGAAGCGGGCGGGACGGGCCGCCGAGCAAGGCGCAGTCGAAGTGGTCGTCGACGGGGGAGTGGGCGCCATCGCCGAACTCACCGCCGAGACCGACTTCGTCGCCAAGAGCGGCGACTTCACCAGCACCGTCGCCGCGCTCGCCCGCCTCGCGGTCGACGCCGGCACCGAGGATCTCGCCGAACTCGAACATGACGGCACCACCGTCGGTGAGTACGTCACCCAGCTCGCCGCCCGGCTCGGCGAGAACGTCGCCGTCGGACGGGTCATCATCTTCGAGGCCGCCGACGGGATCCTCGACGGCTACAAGCACGTCCAGAACGGGCGCGGCACCATCGGTGTCCTCGTCGACATCGGTGGTGTCGACCCCGCAGACGCTCAGGCCCGTGACGTGACGCACGACATCGCGCTCCACATCGCGTCCGCCGCGCCCCGCTACCTCGGCCGCGACAACGTCCCCGCCGACGTGCTCGACAAGGAACGGGCGGTCTACGAGGAGCTCACCCGCAACGAGGGCAAACCGGACCAGGCGATCCCCAAGATCGTCGAAGGCCGCCTCAACGCGTTCTTCAAGGACAACGTCCTCACCGAGCAGCCCTTCGTCCGGGACCCGAAGCAGACCATCGCCAAGCTCCTCGCCGGTCTCAACCCCGATGCCCGCGTGCGACGCTTCGCGCGCGTCAAGATCGGCGAGGACTAACCCACCCGACCCCGGGACCGGCCCGGTGCCGGCCCGCCGGTCCGCCACCGAGGAGAACGTCGTGGCTGAAGGCCGCTACCGCCGAGCGGTGTTGAAGCTATCGGGTGAGGCGTTCGCTGACACCACCACCGGGTACGGCATCGACGCCGCCGTCGTGCAGCGCATCGCCGAAGAGGTGGCGAGCGCCCGCAGCGAGCTCGGGGTCGAGCTCGCCGTCGTCGTCGGCGGGGGCAACATCTGGCGCGGCATGAGCGGCGCCACCGGTGGGATGGATCGGGCCCGTGCCGACTACATGGGGATGCTCGCCACCGTCATCAACGCCCTCGCCCTCCAAGACGCCCTCGAAGCGGTCGGTCAGCCCACCCGGGTGCAGACCGCGATCGCCATGGCCCAGGTCGCCGAGCCCTTCATCCCCTTGCGGGCCATCCGGCACCTTGAGAAGGGCCGCATCGTCGTCTTCGCCGCCGGGACCGGCAACCCGTACTTCACCACCGACACCACCGCGGCGTTGCGCGCCGCCGAGATCGGCGCCGAAGCGATCCTCAAAGGCACCCATTCCGGGGTCGACGGCGTCTACTCCGCCGACCCGCTCCAGTTCCCCGACGCGGTGAAGCTCCCCGAGGTCACCCACTTCGAGGTCCTCAACCGGCGCCTGGCGGTGATGGACTCCACCGCGATCACGTTCTGCATGGACAACGGGCTGCCCATCATCGTCTTCGACGTCATGGAGCCGGGCAACATCGGCCGGGCGCTGGTCGGAGAACCGATCGGCACGCTCGTGAGCACCACGTGAACCGCCCCAGGAGCGACGCATGAGCGACCAAGGTTCGGAGATGGCCGACCTGGTCATCGACGACTGCAAGGACAAGATGCGCCGGGCGATCGATCACCTCAAAGGCGAGTTCGGCGGGGTCCGCACCGGGCGGGCCAACTCGGCGCTGGTCGACAAGCTCAGAGTCGACGCCTACGGCTCCGAGGTCCCGCTGCAACAGATCGCCGGGTTCAGCGTCCCCGAACCCCGGGTGCTCGTCATCAACCCCTACGACAAAGGGACGATCAAGGCCATCGAGCGGGCGATCCAGAGCAGCGACCTCGGCATCACCCCCAACAACGACGGCACCGTGATCCGCCTGGTGTTCCCCGAACTCACCGGCGAGCGCCGCAAGGAGCTCGTGAAGGTCGTCAAGCACCGGGCCGAGGAAGGCCGCGTCGCCGTCCGCAACGTCCGGCGCCAAGCCCGCCACGACCTCGAGGGTCTCGCCAAGGACGGCGACCTCTCCGACGACGACGTCAAACGGTCCGAGGACAGCCTCGAGAAGCACACCAAGACCGTCATCGGCGAGGTCGACCAGCTCCTCGCCCACAAAGAACGCGAGCTCCTCGAGGACTAGGCCCTACCGCCCGCCCCCCGCCGGGCCGTCGGGGCC
>DAIPLE010000110.1:0-7238 GCA_036769425.1 Actinomycetota bacterium | reverse complement strand
CCCCAGACACGACGGCGGCGCGAACCCGATCGCGTGCACCACCCCGTCCAGTCGTCCACCGACCCGGCCGGCCAGCTCACCGAGGTCGGCGCTGTTCGACACGTCGAGTTCCACGACCCGCGCCTCGCTCGGCAGTCGCCGCGCCGTCCGCTCGGTGAGGCTCATGACCCGCCCGAACGACGTCAACACCACCTCCGCGCCCGCCTGTTGAGCCGTTCGTGCCACCGAGAACGCGATCGACGCGTCGTTGAGCACCCCGGTTACGAGGATCCGCTTGCCGTCCAACAACATGAGGTCTCCTACAAGGGCGTGTTCGTGTGACGACGCGGACCGGCATGTTCCCGTTTGGTGAGCAGCCGACCCAGCGTCGCCGCCAGCACTCGACGAGTGTCGGAGGCGGCCAGGACCTCATCGACGAAGCCTCGCTCCGCCGCCGCGTACGGGTTCGAGAACCGGTCATCGAACTCGGCTTCGAGGACCGCCTGCTCCGCGAACCGCTCCGCGGTGTCATCCATCGACCGGAGCCGACGACCGTGCAGGATCTGCACCGCACCGGGGGCGCCCATGACCGCGATCTCCGCCGTCGGCCACGCCCCACACCAGTCGTTCCCCAGCCCCTTCGAATCCATGACGATGTACGCCCCGCCGTACGCCTTGCGCAACACCACACACAAGCGCGGTACCGTCGCCGCGCCGTACGCGTGGACCAGCTCGGCCCCGTGACGGATCAGCCCCCGCCACTCGAGATCCTTGCCCGGCTCGAACCCCGGAGTGTCCACCAAGGTGATCAGCGGCACGTTGAAGCAGTCGCACCACTGCACGAACCGGGCCGCCTTCTCCGACGCGTCGATGTCGAGCGTCCCGGCCCGCTGCTGAGGCTGGTTCGCGATCACCCCGACGGCATGGCTGTCGAGACGCCCGAGGCCGGTCACCAGGTTCGCTGCATACCCGGGCCGAAGCTCAAAGAACGACCCTTCGTCGAGGACATCCTCGATCACGACCCGAACGTCGTAGGACGCGGTAGCCCGCGCCGGCACCACCGCCGATGCCCGGCTCGAGTCCCGATCGACCGGATCGTCGGTCGCGACCGCCGGTGGATCCTCCAGATGATTCGACGGCAGGTAACTCAGCACATGCGAGACCGCCAACCGCGCGTCGTCCTCATCGTCAACGACCAGCGACGCCACCCCGCTGTGCCGCCCGTGCAGCGCCGCACCACCCAACGCCCGGTTCTCAAGCGCGATGCCGGTGAAGGCCCGCACCGTGTCGGGCCCGCTCACGTACGCGAACGCATCCGCGGTCATGATCGTGATGTCGGCCAGCCCGAGCAGCAACGCCGGCCCCGACACCGCCGGCCCCGTCACCATCAGCAACGTCGGGACGACCCCCGACGCGTCGGACAACGCCCGGGCGATCCGTCCCCAGCTGTGCAGCGACGCCACCCCTTCGATGACGTCAGCCCCTGAGGACGCGACCGTCCCCACCACCGGGATGCCCAACTCCACGCCGAGTCGCACCGCCTGCTCCAACGTCTCACCCTCGGGGGGGCCGATGGCGCCGACGTGTTTCCCGTCGGCGATGCGGAACTCGACGACGCGACGCCCGTCAAGCTCGGTGAGCGTCGCGCTGGCCGCGTCGCTGCGACGCCCGGCGACCGGGACCGGCGCGCGTGTCGGAACCGGTAGGCCCGAGCGTGTCACCCGGTCGGCGTCAGGACGAGTGTCGCGTTGTGCCCGCCGAACCCGAACGAGTTGGACAGCACCGGCGCCGGGCCGATCCGGCGCGACTCCCCACGGACGAGGTCGAGCTCGATGTCGTCTCCGAGCTCCTTGACGTTCGCGGTCGGCGGCACGACACCCTCTCGGATCGAGCACAGGGCGACTACGGCCTCGGCGGCACCCGCCCCGGCGATCATGTGCCCGAACACGCCTTTCGACGACGTGACCGGCGGCCCGTCGTCACCGAACACCTTGCGGATTGCCTCTGCCTCCGCGGCGTCGTTCAGCTCGGTTGAGGTCCCGTGCGCGTTGATATGACCGATGTCGGCGGCACCCAACCCGGCGTCGTCGATGGCCTGCTGCATGCACGCGGCCGCACCCGCGCCACCGGGTGACGGCGCCGTGATGTGATACGCGTCGGCGTTTCGGCCGTACCCGGCGATCTCGCCGTACACCTTCGCCCCGCGTCCGAGCGCCCGCTCAAGCGGCTCGAGGATCAAGAACCCCGCACCTTCGGCGATGACGAACCCGTCCCGGGTCGCGTCGAATGGCCGTGACGCATGCTCCGGGTCGTCGTTCTTCGTGCTCAGCGCCCCCATCCGCGCGAACGCGGCGACGGTGATGTTCGTCAGCGGGTACTCGGTCCCGCCCGCGACGACCACATCCGCGCTCCCGTCCCGGATCAGGCGCGCCCCTTCCCCGATGGCGTTCGTCCCCGCCGCGCACGCAGTGGCGATGCACAACGCGGGGCCGGTGAACCCGTACCGCATCGAAATGACGCCCGCGGTGGCGTTCGGCATCATCATGGGCACGAAGAAGGGGCTGACCCGCGACGGCCCCTTGTCGAAGTAGATCCGGCAGTTCTCCTCGAGCGTGGCCAGACCACCGATCCCGGTCGCGGCGATGACCGCGCACCGTTCGGGATCCACCCCGAGGTCACCGGCGTCCTCGATGGCGTCGGCCGCGGCGGCGAACCCGAGATGCGTGACCCGGTCCTGGCGGCGCACATCCTTCGGGCCGAAGTACTGCACGGGATCAAACGCGTCGGGTACCACGCACGCGAACGTGACCGGGAGACCCTCTTCGACGAAGCGGGGGACCGTCGCCGCGGTCGGGCGGGCGGCCTCGATGGTGGCCCAGAACGTGTCCAGGTCAGCGCCGGCGGGGGTCTTGACCCCCATGCCAGTGACCGCGACGCGGGTTCGGCCCCGGTGGTCGACGAGTTCGGGGCTCATGCCTTCGAGGCCACCTTGGACAGCACGAGATCGACGGCCTGGCCGACGGTGGTGACGTTCTCGAGGTCTTCCTCGGGCACCGAGATGTCGAAGCGCTCCTCAAGGCCCATCACCAGCTCGACGAGGTCGAGGCTGTCGGCGTCGAGGTCCTCCTTGAAGCGGGCGTCTTCGGTGACCGCCTCGGGCTCCACGCTCAGGACCTCGACGGCCACCTCGCGTAGGGCGGCGACTGCGTCGTCACGCTCCATTTGTCCTCCTCATCAGGGTTGGTTCGGCGCGAACCGCGATCAGTGACCCATCCCCAGGCCACCGTCGACGGGTATCAGCGCGCCGGTCACGTATCCAGCAGGCTCGGAGCACACGAACGCAACGAGCGCCGCCACTTCCTCGGGGCTCCCGAGGCGTCCCAACGGGACTGTGGCCTCCATCATGCCCCGCCATTCGGGGGACAACGCCTGCGTCATGTCAGTCACGATAGGCCCCGGGGCGACGATGTTGCAGGTGATGTTACGCGGCGCCAGCTCCCGGGCCACGGCTCGGGTGAGCCCCACCAGCCCCGCTTTCGCGGCCGAGTAGTTGGCCTGCCCCGGCGCCCCGGCGTGGCCGCTCACCGACGAGATGTTGACGATTCGCCCCCACCGGTTCCGCATCAGCTTCGGCGTCGCACGACGGATGGTGTGAAACGCGCCGGTCAGGTTCGTCGCCAGGACCTGGCTCCACTGATCGTCGCTCATCCGCGCGATGAGCCCGTCGGCGGTGACCCCGGCGTTGTTGACGAGGATCTCGACCGGGCCGAAGGCCTCCTCGACCTGGTGGAACGCGGCGTCGACGGCGTCGACGTCACGGACGTCGGCGATGACTGCCGTCGCCTCGTGCCCGGCCGCCTCGAGCTCTCGCTGCGTCTCCTTCGCACCGTCACTCGCGGAGCAGCACGCCACCCGGTGCCCGCCCTCGGCCAGCGCACGGGCAATCGCCCGTCCGATCCCGCGCGAGGCGCCCGTGACGAGCGCAGTGCGAGCCCCTTCGGTCACGCCCGGCCCCAGCGCAGCACGGCGCTGCCCCAGGTCATGCCGGCACCGAACCCACTCACCAAGACCAGGTCGCCGTCCTCGAACTGGCCGGCGTCGGCGGCCTCGGACAACGCCAGCGGAATCGACGCCGCCGAGGTGTTGCCGTACCGCTCGATGTTCACGATGGTGCGCTCCGGGGGGATCCCCAGCCGGCTCGACACGGCATCGATGATGCGAGCGTTCGCCTGGTGGGGGATGAACCAGTCGATCTGTGAGGATGCCACGTCGGCCTTCACCATCGCGGTATTCGCCGATTCGACGACCACCCGCACCGCCCGCCGGAACACTTCGGGTCCTTGCATCTTCAGATACTGGAGACCTTCGGCGAGGGTCGCCTCCGTCGTCGGTCGACGACTCCCGCCGGCCGACACTTCCAAGAGGCCGGCCAGGCTGCCGTCACAGCCCAGGTCGAACGAGAGCAGACCCGGACCATCGTCAGGGACCGCTTCGAGAACCAGCGCCGCCGCCGCGTCACCAAACAGGATGCACGTAGCCCGGTCATTCGGGTCGACGATGCGCGACAGCGTCTCCGCCCCGATCACCAGGACATGGCCGAGACCGCCGCTGGCCAGCAGCGACGCCCCAGTCACGAGCTCATACACGAACCCCGCGCACCCGGCCCCCAGGTCGAACGATCCGCACCGCAACCCGAGACCCTCACCCACGAACGCGCCGGTGTGGGGGATCGGCTGCTCCGGCGTCGCCGTCGCCACGATCAGCAACTCGATGTCGAGCGGCGTGATCCCTGCCTGCTTGATTGCCGCCGCCCCGGCCGCGATCGCCAACGTTGCCGTCGAATCCTCGGGCCCCGCGACCCGTCGTTCGCGGATCCCGGTGCGTTCCACGATCCACTGATCCGAGGTCTCGACCCGCTGCTCCAGATCGGCGTTCGTGACCCGACCGTCCGGGACCGCCGCACCCCAACCGGCGATGCAGGCCCGCATGGTCAGTGCACTCGAAGCCAGGCGACCGGTTGACCCTCGCGGAGCCGCTCACCCGGATGCACCAGCACCCCGATCAACCGGCCCGCGAACGGGCTCGCGACCGCCGCGGACGTCCCTGGCCCTTCCACCATCCCGATCGTCTGGCCCGCCTCGACATCGGCGTTCTCAGCCAAATCGACCGGGCGGAACACCCCGACGGCCGGCGCGACGATCATCCGCTCGGGCACCAACAGCCCTTCACCGTGATCGAGCAACGTCTCCATTAGTGGGTCTCCTCCAGAACGAGCGCCGCCGCGTCGTCCGGGGTGGCGACACCACGAACCGGGACGTCGGGGACCGTGCGCTTAGCGAGGCCGGCGAGCATGGTGCCGTGCCCGACCTCAAGGAATGTGGTGGCGCCGGAATCAACGATGGCCAGCACCGACTCCCGCCACCGTACTGGCACCGAGACGTGAACCGCCGATCGGTCTCGCCACGCCCCACCGTCGGCATAGGGGCGGGCGTCGAGGTTCGACACCACCGGCGTGCCCCCCGGGGTGAACGTCACGGCCGCCAGCTCACCAACCAGCGCGTCCGCCGCGGGGCGCATGAGGGGCGTGTGAAACGCGCCACCGACGTTCAACGGTGTTACCCGCTTCACTCCGAGCTCTTTGGCCCGAGACGAGGCGGCGTCGACCCCGGCCGGAGTGCCGGCGAGCACGACCTGTCCCGGCGCGTTGTCGTTCGCGACCCAGCACCCGTCGGGTGCCGCGTCGCACGCGGCTGCGCCCTGCTCCACCGTGGCGCCCAGCAACGCGACCATCCGGCCGGGGTGCGCGTCGGCTGCGGCCTGGGTCAGCTCCGCCCGCCGGGCCGCGAACCGCACACCATCTTCGAGCGACAACGCGCCGCTCGCGATCAGCGCGGTTACCTGACCGAGCGAGTGCCCGGCGAACGCCACCGGTTCCGGCACCCGGTCCCGGATCGCCTCCCACGCCACCAGCGACGTCAGCAGCACCGCCAGCTGGGCCTCGCGGGTCCGGGCCAGGCGCTCCGCCGGCGCGTCGAGTACCAGCTCGGCCAGCGGCTCACCGAACGCCGCCTCGGCCCGATCGATCACCGACCACGCCGAGTGGTCGCGCCATGGCGCGCCCATACCCGGTGCTTGGGTCCCCTGGCCGGGAAATAGGACGGCGATTCCCACACAGCCCTCTCTGATCAGAACTCCACCCGGGCAACTTCACTGAGTGGGACCGCCCCCAGCCCTCCAGGGTTACATCACCCTCCACCAGCCTCGCGCCGCGGCTGTCCGGCTCGGGGTGAGCAGCGCCGAATAACGTCGCCCCATGCCGCTGGCGAACTCCGACCAGCTCGTCGGACTGCTCCCACACCGCCCCCCGTTCCGGTTCGTGGACGCCGTCGACGAGTTCGTCCCCGGCGTGTCCATCCAGGCCCGCTACCAGGTCACCGGCGACGAGGCCTTCCTCGCCGGCCACTTCCCCGACAACCCGGTCTTCCCCGGCGTCATCCAACTCGAGGCCCTCGCCCAGGCGGGCGCCATCGCCGTCCTCGCCGACGAGCGGTACGCCAGTCGCCTCCCCCTCTTCGGCGGAGTCGAGAAGGTCCGGTGGCGGCGCATCGTCCGCCCCGGCGACGAGCTGACCCTCGCCGTCACCCTCGACCGGCTCAGCGCCCGAGGCGGCTGGGGGCAAGGGACCGCCACCGTCGACACCGCCACCGCCTGCCAGGCCCGCCTCTTCTTCGCCTTCGCCGACGCCTGATGCGCCGCCCCGCAGGCGCCACCCTCGCCCTCCTCCTAGCCGTCACCACCCTCGGGACCACCGCGCCCGCCCGCGCCACCACGAACCCGCTCTCGATCGTCCAGCTCGGCGACTCCATCGCCTCCGGCGAAGGCACCCTCTACGGGTACACCTACAACCCGACCACCCGCCGCTGGACCGGCGGCAACCTCGACGCCACCTGGCCCGGCCCCTACCCCGGCTGTCACGTCTCACCCGACGCCTACGGCAACGTCGTCGCCCGCACCCTTCACGCCCGGTTCACCACCTTCGCCTGCACCGGCGCCAGCTACACCAACGGGATCACCACCCCCGAGGTCAGCCCGGGGATCCTCACCACCACCACCCTCCGCCCGGCCGAATTCGGCGACTGGGGCAACGGGCGCGACCTCAACTCCGCCTACGACGCCGCCCACCCCGACCTCGTCCTCATCACCCTCGGCGCCGACGACCTCCAATTCACTCACGTCGTCCAAGACTGCGTCACGAACGC
>DAIPLE010000109.1:0-7238 GCA_036769425.1 Actinomycetota bacterium | reverse complement strand
CGCTTCCCGAGCGGCGTACGGACCGCTTCGACGATGACGACATCGGTGTCAGGACGTGCTGGCATGCCACCGATCGTATCCGGCGCTACGGTCGGCGCGAATGGGCCCGTCTCGACTGCGGTTCGTCGCGCTCGTCGCGACGATGACCATCGTCGCTTCCGCGTGTTTCGGCGGTGGTGGGGGTGGCGCCACCGGCGCGAAACGCGGCGGCGGGTCCTCGGGCGGGCACGATCCGGGCTGTCAGTACGTGGCGGCCAGCACACTGGCCCGCAAGGTTCCGGCGAGGGTCGACAAGACCGAGTACCTGATCGCCGCCACCGCGCAAAACACGGTGTGCTACGACCAGATCACGTTCCTCTTCGACCCCGGCGACGCCGCGAACCTGCCGCCGAGCGTCGCGCCGTCGGTGTTCCCACCGAGCTACACGGTCCAGTACAAGCAACCCCCATTCGCGCCGGGACTGAACAAGTCGTCGACCGAATCGCTGTCCGGGGTCCACGCGATCTTGGAGGTGACCCTCACGCAGGCTTCGGGCACCGACCTGCGCAAGGGCGGGACCCAGACCTACAAGGGGAACCTCCGACTCCAGCTCACGGGGATGCAGCACACCCAGATCGTGGAACTGCTCGCCGCGTTCCCGCAGCCGAGCCCGGACCCGAACGCATCGGTGATGGTGTGGCTGATCGGCCTCGATTCGAAACGTCCGTTCACGACGCAGTCCGCGATCGAGCCGCCGCGGGTCAGCATCCTCATCCCGAACTGACTTACTCGGACGGGTTGACGAGCACGATCTTGCCGAGCTTCCCGCCGGCCTCGAACCGGTCGTAGGCCTCGGTCGCGTCGGCCATCGGGTAGGTCGCGTCGACGGGGATCTGGATCCGGCCCCGGGCGACGAGCGGGAGCACGTGACGGTCGACGAGTTGGGCGGCGTCCGCCTTTTGCTCCAGCGGCCGGGACCGCAGCGTCGAGCCGTGCACGCGCCCGCGGGCGCCCATGAGGGCCAGCAGGTTCACCTCGGCTCGCGCCCCGGCACCGACACCGATCACCGCGATCCGCCCCCCGAGCGCGAGCGCGTCGAGGTCGTCGGGGAGGTTGGGGGCCCCGACGACCTCTAGGACGACGTCGTAGGGGCCGTGTTCGACGAAGCCGTCGGGTGCCACCACGTCGACGGATCCGCACGACTGCCCGATGCGGGCGACGTCCGCTCGACGGGCCTCGTCGCGCACCGTGGCGACGACGTGGGCGCCAGCGCAGGCGGCCAGCTGCACGCCGGCCAGGCCGACTCCCCCGGCCGCGCCGTGAACGAGGACCCGTTCACCGATCGTCACGCCGCACTGGGTGAACAGCGCGTCGTGGGCGGTCGTGAACACCTCCGGGAACCCTCCCGCCTCGGGCCAGGACAGGCGATCGGGCACCGGGAGCGCCGCCCGCTCATGGACGACCGCGAGTTCGGCTTGCCCGCCGCCGCCAACGACGGCCATGACTCGGTCGCCGGCGGCGAAGCGGGTGCACCCGGGACCGGTCGCGAGCACCTCGCCGGCCAGCTCGAGGCCCGGGATGTCCGCCGGCGATCCCGGCGGGGCCGCGTAGAGCCCTCGGCGCTGCAACATGTCGGCGCCGTTGAGGCCGGCGGCCCGCACCGCGACGAGCAGCTCCTGGCTGCCCGGGACCGGATCGGCGTGGTCTCCCCAGGCCAGGGTCCCCTCGACGACGGTCACGGCGTGCACGAACCGGGCAGCGTAGGGCCGCCGGTGGCGTCGTGCCCGGGCGGTACCGTCCTGTCGGTGCCGACCCCCGACGACGTGCTGGCGATCCTCGACGAAGACGGGGAGGAGCTCGTGCTCACCGTCGACGAGGCCGCCCGGCTCCTCGCCCTCACCCACGACTTCGACGCGGCCACCGTCTCGGCCTGTCCCGGCTGTCGCAGCCGGGTCCTCGCGGCGGTCGCCGTCGTCGATCTCCTGAGCGACGCTGTCGACCCGGGCGGCCGGGACCTCGCCGAGCTCGCCGACGACGCGCCGACCCTGCATCTCTACGTCCAGGACCTGGCCACGTCCTGTCGCCATGCCGCCTGGCACGACCCCGGGTTCTCGGAGTGGGCTGAGGTCCTCGACGAGCTGGCCGACTCCCGACGCCCGGTCAGCTGAGGTCGGGCGTCAGCGGGGAAGTCGCGTCCGCTTGAACTCGTTCAAGCGGGTCCAGTCGAGCAGCCCCACCATGCGTTCCAGGTCGTCGACCCGGCCTCGGTCCATGAAGCGCACGAAGACCGCCTCGTCGTGCTCCACGAACGTCGGGACACCAAAGACCTCCCACTCCTCGACCGCCTGCAGATGCTCGGTCGTCAAAGTCTTCAACGGGCGGCCGCTCCATGCTTCTTCGGCCACCGCGTCGGCGTCGAGACCGACCGAGGTGACGACGTCTCGCAGCACCGCTTCGTCGTTCAGCTTGCGCCCCTGGTCGTGGCGGGCCGCGAACAGCGCGACGTGCGCGTCCAGGAAACGGTCAGGGAACGTGTCGCGAACCGCGATCCCGTACAGCAGCGCCACGACGCCGGTCCCCCACGCGGCAGGCTCCTGCTCCCAGACCGGGACCTCGCCTTCCTCGAGATGGGACTGATCCAACGAGAACGGAACGAAGCGCCATTCCACGTCGGCGAGAGCGTCGGAGCGCAGCGCAGCGACGACGGCTTCGTTCGCGTTGCGGGCGAACGGGCAGCGGTAATCGAACGTGACCGAGATGTGGCGGGTCACTGCGCCTCCTGGCTCGGGGTGGTCAACGCACCAGTCGCCTCGCGACACGCCCGAGGGCGAGTCCGAGCGCGACGCCCGCCAACCCATCCGATGCGTGATGGATGCGCGTGTACACCCGGCTGGAGGCAATCGTCGCCGCCAACGCGTAGTACACCGGCCCGATCTTGCTGTCGCGGGCCAACACCGACGCCGCGGTGAACGCCGTGACCGCGTGTCCGGACGGGAACGACGACGTGATCGGGCGTCGCATCCCGTGCGGGAGGCGTTCGGCGTTCTCGAAGTGCTCCTGGGGTCGCACCCGTCGGAACATGAGCTTCACCACGTTCGTGACCGCGGATTCACCCCCGAGCGCGGCGAGGAACCGTCCGCCCCAGCGAAGGTCGCCGTTGCGTGCCGTGCGGGCCCCACCGAAGGCGAGCCACAGCAGCCCGTGATCGGCGGCGCTGGACAGCCCGTACATGAGGTGATCGAGCGGCGCCGAACGGCGCGGCGCCAACCACTTCTCGATGCGCTCGTCGAACGCGGTGACCGCCTCAGCAAGACCAGGCATCGCGGGCGAGCATACCGGTGAGGTTCGCGTCTGGCGCCGCCGCGGTTTAGCCGAGCGGGAGCGCCGGTTCGATCATCGTCCCGGGACCACGCAACGCGGCGGCGTCGGTCGGGTCGCCGCCGTGCGCAGGGCAGTAGGGCCGGAACGTGCAGAAGTCACAGAGGCGACTGGGGCGGGGCCGGAAGTCGTCACGCGCGCAGGCTCGCTCGACTGCCGCCCAGACCGCCGCGGTGCGTCGAGCCACGCCATGACCGGACTGTTCACTCGTCGTGGCGATGATCGCCTCGGGCCGCGACAAGTAAAGGAGCTGCACCCGTTCGGGACGCTTCCCGAACGTCTGCTCACACAACTCGGCGTACATGTGCACCCCAGCGAGGCTCTTCGACTCGAACATCTCTGAGGGCACCGACCCGGTCTTGTAATCGGTCACGACCAGCTCCCCGTCGACGAGGTCGAGACGGTCGATGACACCCCGGATGCGGACACCGCCGACGCGAGCCTCGAGTCGAAGCTCCAACCCGACCGGGTGGACCGTCCGAGGGTCTTCGAGGTCGAAGTATCGGCGCACCAGCTGCTCGGATTCGCGGTCGAACGTAGCCCGCTCCTCCGCGTCGAGCTCGAGTGCGGAGCACTCCGGGTCGGAGGCCAGAGCAACCCGGGCCCGGTCCAGGTCGGCGAGCGCGGCGTCGAGCGTCCGGTCGTCGGCGGGACGGTCGAGGAGATACTGCAACGCCAGGTGCACGAGCGTCCCCTTGACGGTCCACACCGACGGGGGTTCGGGGAGCCGCTCGACGTACGCGAACTTGAACGCGAGGGGGCACTCCTTGAAGGACCCGATCGAACTCGGGGACAACGCGTACGGCACCGACGCCACTAGAGCGGAGGGTATCGCCGGGGTGTGACGGGGCGGCGGACCGGCCGGCCCCCCGACCCAGTCCCGCACGGTGCCGATACGCTCCGCGGTGATGAAGATCGACGGAGGGCTCGGGGGCACCGGAGCCGAGGAAGTGGCCCGCGTCGCCCGGGAGCTCGAGGACGTCGGCTACGACGGCGGCCTCACCGCCGAGACGAGCCACGACCCGTTCCTGCCGCTGGTGATCGCCGCCGAACACACCGAACGGCTCGAGCTCGGCACCGGGATCGCCGTCGCGTTCGCCCGGACGCCGATGACGCTCGCCAACCTGAGCTATGACCTCCACGCGCTGTCCGGCGGCCGGTTCCGGCTCGGTCTCGGCAGCCAGATCAAGGCGCACATCGAGAAGCGGTTCTCGATGCCGTGGTCTCATCCCGCGCCCCGCATGCGGGAGCTGATCATGGCGATCCGGGCGATCTGGGCCGCCTGGCACGAGGGTTCGCCCCTGGACTTCCGTGGCGAGTTCTACCGCCACACCCTGATGACACCGTTCTTCAACCCCGGACCCAACCCGCACGGTCTGCCCACGATCCAGCTCGCCGCGGTCGGCGAGCGCATGACCGAAGTGGCCGGCGAGGTCGCCGACGGCATCATCCTCCACGGGTTCACGACCGAGCGGTACGTGCGGGAGGTCACCATGCCCGCGCTCAAACGCGGATTCGCGACGAGCGGCCGTTCTCGAGGCGATTTCGAGATCTCGGGACCCCTGTTCGTCGTGACCGGCACCACCGACGAGGAGCTGGCGAAAGCCCGCGAAGGCACCAAGCAACAGATCGCCTTCTACGGGTCCACACCGGCGTACCGCGGCGTCCTCGAGCTCCACGGCTGGGGCGAACTCCAAGACGAATTGAACGCCGCCTCCAAGCGCGGTGAGTGGAAAGAGATGGGCGACCTCATCACCGACGACATCTTGGAAGCCTTCGCGGTTATCGCGGAACCCGAAGAGATCCCGAAGCGGCTGCTCGAGCGCTACGGAGACCTCGTCGACCGGATCAGCTTCTACGCCCCGTACCGCAGTGACCCGGACCGCTGGAAAAGCGTGCTCGCCGGGTTCCGCTCCTGACCGAACCCGCCGCCCGAGCTCAACGACCCGCGAGGCGGGCCACCACCGGCCCGAAGGCCTCCATCGCGTCGTCGGGGATGATCCAGTAGCTGAAGCCGTACCGCTCCCGTCGGGCCTCGACCAGGTCGCAGAGCTCCTCGACGGTTCCGAACAACGTCAGTGGAACCTCGAGCGCGTCGGCGGCGGAGAGCCCAAACCCCGACCCCATCCGCTCCGCGATGCTCGCCGCGTCGGCCGTGACCATCACGAACGGGCAATGGCACTGCAGCTCGATCGCGTCGAATCGGTCGCCGGCCGCGTCGCGGATCCAGCCCAGCTTCTCGTCGAAGGCTCGTGGCGTCGCCGACTCCGCCACGCCGGGCCCGAGCTCCCCCGCGGTGAGCGTCACGTTGACGCTGACGATGTCGGCCTCGCGCGCCGCGAGCGACAGGATTCGTCGGCCACCACCACCGATGCAGACCGGCGGCGGACCCTCGTACGGGCGAGGCGTGCCAACCGCCCCGTCGATCCGATAGTGCGTCCCCTCGAAGAAGACCGGCTCGTCCGACGTCCACAACGCCCGCATGACCGTCAACGCCTCCGCCATCCGCTCGATGCGGATCCCAGGCCGGTCGTAGGGCATGCCCGCCTCGTCGTAGTCGGTGCGTTTCCATCCCGCACCGATCCCAACCTCGAGACGACCTCCCGTCGCCCGATCCAGGCTGGCGAGCTCCTTGGCCAACACCACCGGATGGCGATAGTCGTTGTCGAACACGAGCGTCCCGACCCGAAGGTCCGAGGTTGCCTCGGCCGCAACCGTGAGGCCCACGATCGGCGCCCACTGGTCCTGGAAATGATCGGGCATCAGCAGCGACGAGTACCCGAGGCCCTCGGCCCGTCGGGCGCGCTCCCGCCACGCCGGCCCGTCCTTCGCATGCGACGTGATCACACCAAACCGCAGCGGCCGCCTCATGTCCCTCCCTGGCCGGGCAGGGCGAGATCATCGCGCACGGCCTCTCAGTCGGCGTTCAGGTCTCGGTCGTCATGCTCTCGTCACACCCCATGTGAGGAGCCCTGTGATGCCCGAAGAGACCGAACCGACGCCAGCCACCCCGGCCTCCGACGAGACGGCGCCAACGGACCGGACCGAGGACACCGGGCCCGCCCGCAGCGGCGTGGCGGTCCCGAAATGGCTTGCCGTCGGTGTCGTCGCGCTCGCGCTCGCCGGCGGCGGCTTCGCCATCGGTCGGGTCACGGCGTCCGACCACCACGGCGGGATGGTGCCGATCGGCAACAACCTTCCCGGCGGAGGCCCAGGCGGGCGCGGTGGGTTCGGCGGACGCGGCGGCCCCGGTGGCAGATTCGGCGGCGACCGCAACGGGCCCGGCCCCGGCGGTGACTCGAACAACAACGGCAATGGCGGTTCGAACGGGCCGACGACCCCATCGACCACGGCGGGCACCGGCGGCACCGGCGCCTAGCCCGCGGTACCCGCCCGAGGTCGCCCCCCGACCGAACGATCGTCGGGTACCTCCGCTCACACGTCGCGGAGGTACCCGCGTTCGGTGAGCGCCTCCCACAGGGGCCGCAGCGTCGAGGCCAGCACCGCGAGCTCTTCGAGATGCGCGTCCGTGAGGTGCGCCAGTCGCCGCGTGCCCGTGGGTGTCAAAGCCAGGCGCACCACCCGCGCGTCGTCCCGGTCGACGCGCCGGCGCACCAGCCCCGCGCCCTCGGCCCGGTCGACGAGCCCGACCGCGCTGTGGTGGCGCAAGAGCAGCGCGCCGGCCACGTCGCCGATCGTCGGGCCGGCGGCGTTGGCGTGGCCGCGGATGGCCAGGAGCAGCTGATGCTGCGCCGGGGTGAGCCCAGCCGCGGTGGCCTCCTCCTCGCTCCAGCGAAGGAACCGGCGCAGACCGGTCCGGAAGCGGAGCAGCTGCTCGTAGTCGGCGGAGCTGAGTTGGCGCGCCATCACCAGATCGTCCC
>DAIPLE010000108.1:0-7259 GCA_036769425.1 Actinomycetota bacterium | reverse complement strand
CGAGGCGGCCCGCGTCACCCAGCACGGATCCCACCTCGAGCACGATCCCCGGTTTCCGAACGGCACCAACGTCGAGTTCGTCGCGGCCGGCGGCCCCGACGAGCTTCGGATGCGGGTCTGGGAACGCGGTGTCGGCGAGACGCTGTCGTGCGGAACCGGTGCCTGCGCCGCGGCGGCCGTCGCCCACCGACGCCACCTCGTCGGCGCCGAGGTCACGGTCCACGTCCTCGGGGGTGACCTCTCCGTGCACCTTGGGGACACCGTCCGGCTCGGCGGGCCGGTGGTCCACGTCTTCGACGTCGACCTGAACGGACGGAGCACGTGAGCAGTCCCGACGGCCGCGCCCGCCGTCGCCTCACCGCCACCGAAATCGACCTCGAGGTCCTCCGCCAGCGCGCGCTCCTCGTCGGCACCGGCGTCGGAACCCGACACCTCGACGAAGCCGAGGCGTCGCTCGCCGAGCTGGCGCTCCTCGCCGACACTGCCGGCGCGGACCCTGTGCATTCCGTGCTCCAGCGGCGCGATCATCCCGACCCGGCCACGTACGTCGGGACCGGCAAGGTCGATGAGCTGCGAGGCGTGGCCGATTCCCTCGACATCGACGTGGTCGTCTTCGACGATGAGCTCACGCCCGCCCAGCAGCGCAACCTCGAACACCGCCTCGGACGCGACGTTGTCGACCGGGTGGCGCTGATCCTGGACATCTTCGCCCAGCACGCCACCAGCCAGGAAGGCATGCTCCAGGTCGAGCTGGCGCAGCTGCGCTACCGGATGCCGCGACTGCGAGGTCGGGGCATCACCCTCAGCCAGCAAGGCGGCGGCATCGGCACCCGCGGTCCCGGTGAGACCCAGCTCGAGGTCGATCGGCGTCGCATCCAACGGCGCATCACCAAGCTTGAACAGGACCTCGAGCGGCTCGGACGGACGCGGGCCACCCAGCGCAAGGCTCGCCGACGTCGGGGCCTCCCCACCGTCGCGCTCGTCGGCTACACCAACGCCGGAAAATCCACCCTGCTCAACCGCATCACCGACGCCCAGGTACGCGTCGAGGACCGACTCTTCTCGACCCTCGATCCCACGACCCGACGCCTGCGGCTCGCTGGCGGCGAGACGGTCCTGTGCTCGGACACCGTCGGCTTCGTCCGGCGCCTCCCCCACGAGCTTGTCGAGGCGTTCCGCTCCACGCTCGAGGTGGTCAACGAAGCGGACCTGATCCTCCACGTCGTCGACGGGGCCGCGCCCGACGCGTTGGCGCAGATCGCCGCGGTCCACACCGTCCTCGACGAGATCGAGGCGACCGACGTGCCCGAGCTGCTCATCGTCAACAAGGTCGACGTTGCCGAGCCGGCCCGGGTGCGAGAGCTGTGCGAGGGCGAGACCGCCCTGGCCGTCTCCGCCGCCACCGGCGAGGGCGTGGACAAGCTGCTCGGCGCGGTCGGTGACCGCCTCCGCGCCCTCGCGACCGTCGTCGAGCTCGTCGTGCCCTACGAGCGCGGCGACGTCCTCGCTGGGCTCCACCGCGACGGTGAGGTCCTCGTCGAAGTGCACGCCGACGCCGGCACTCGCGTGCGGGCCCGCCTCGACGACGCCGACCTCAGTCGGTACCGCGAATTTGTCACCGGCTGACCGTCAGCACCCGGCGGTAGCCTGCTCCCATGTCGGTTCCTGACCCGGCGACCGGCTTCGTCCCACCCCCGTACCCCCACGATCGCCTCACGGACGTCCGCGAGGTCGCCGCCGCGGTCGCCGGCGGACTGATCGACTGCTCGGTCGGTACGCCGGTGGACCCCTTCCCGGACGTGGCGCGCCGGGCCCTCGACGCGGCCATGGGAGCAGCACGCGGCTACCCGCCCACGATCGGGACCCCCGACTACCGCCGCGCCGCGGCGGACTGGCTCGCCCGCCGCTTCGGCGTCACCGTCGAGCCGAGCGCGGTGCTCGCGTGCGTCGGGACCAAGGAGTTCGTCGCGTCGCTGCCCCGCTGGCTCTCGCTCCGCACGCCCGGACGTGACACCGTCCTCTATCCCGGCATCGCGTACCCGAGCTACGCGATGGGGGCCACGCTCGCGGGTCTTCGAGCTGTCCCGATCCCCGTGGATTCGCAATGGCGCCCAGATCTCTCGGGCGTCGCGCCCGCCGACGCCGAACGGGCGCTGCTGGTGTGGCTCAACGACCCGGCCAACCCGACTGGCGTCACCGCGACCCCTGACGCGCTGGCCGGGGAGGTCGACTGGGCCCGAGATCGCGGCATCGTCGTCGCCAGCGACGAGTGCTACGCCGAGTTCACCTTCGATGACGAGGGCCACCCCGCCAAGCCAGTCACCGCGCTCAGGTCCGGTGCCGACGGCGTCCTCGCCGTGCACTCCCTCTCGAAACGGTCGAACATGGCCGGACTCCGGGCCGGGTTCGTCGCCGGCGACGCCGACCTTGTCACCTATCTCGGCGAGGTTCGCAAGCACGCCGGCCTGATGGTTCCCGGCCCGATCCAGGCCGCCGCCGCCGCTGCGCTCGGCGACGACGCCCACGTCGACGAGCAGCGGGGGAGATACGCGGCCCGGCGGCGCCGGTTGGTCCCGGCCCTCGAGCAGCGCGGCATCAGCAATTCGGGCGGCCCCTCAACCTTTTACCTGTGGCTCGAAGCACCGGTCGGCGACGGGTGGGCGTTCGCAGCCGAGCTGGCCCGCTTCGGGATCCTCGTCGCGCCCGGCGATCTCTACGGTGACGCTGGCGCCGGCCACGCTCGCCTGGCCCTCACCGTCACCGACGCCCAGGTCGACGAGATGGTCGAACGGCTCTCCCGGTGACGCCCGGCGGCAGGGGAGCGCTCGCGGGAGCCGTGAGACCCGGACGGTGGTCTCTAGGGTGAGCGACATGACCGAGCTCGAACGACAGATCCGGCAGCTCTGGGAGCACCGAGACGACCTCAAGACGGTCATGCCGGAGTCGGAGGCCCGCGACGCGATCCACGCTGCGATCGACCTGCTCGATCGGGGCGAAGCGCGCGTCGCGGAGCTGGCCGGCGACCGCGTCGTCGTCCACGAATGGCTCAAGCAGGCGATCCTGCTCCTGTTCCGGATCTCCAAGATGGAGACCATCGAGCTCGGACCCTTCGAGTATGCGGACAAGATTCCGCTCAAACGCGATTACGAGCAGGCGGGCGTCCGCGTCGTCCCTGGTGGCTCCGCCCGCTGGGGCGCCTACGTCGATCGCGGCGCGGTCCTGATGCCGAGCTACGTGAACATCGGCGCCCGCGTCGGCGCCGAGACCATGGTCGACACCTGGGCGACCGTGGGCTCGTGCGCCCAGATCGGGGCCCGGGTGCACCTCTCGGGCGGTGTGGGGATCGGCGGTGTGCTCGAGCCTCCCGAAGCCGCGCCCGTCATGGTCGGAGACGACACCATGATCGGCAGCCGCTGCATCGTGGCCAACGGAGCCCGGGTGGGCAACGGCGCCGTCCTGGGAGCTGGATGCATCCTCACCGGTTCGATCCCGGTGATCGACGCCGAGACCGGTGACGGACTCGGCCGAGGGGTAGTGCCGGACTGGTGCGTCGCGGTCGCCGCCACCCGGAACCGCCAGTACGCCGGAGGTGAGTTCGGGCTCCCCTGCGTCCTGGTCGTCAAGCGCCTCGCCGAAGGCGAGCGCCACGAGAAGTCACGGCTGAACGACATCCTCCGCGACCACGGCGTCGCAACCTGACGCCAGGCCCGAGCGTCGGTCAGAAGCGACGCAGGAGCGAGACGACCTTCCCGAAGACGGTGACCTCTTCGGGGTCGAAGACGAGGTCGTCCATCGCGGGATTCGACGGTCGAAGGACGACCTTGCCCCGCCGCCGCAGGAAGGTCTTCACGGTCGCTTCCTCACCAGGGATTCCTGCGACCACGATCTCACCGGCCTCGGCCGTGGGCTGCTGGCGGACGACGACGTAGTCGCCGTCGAGGATTCCCGCCTCGATCATCGACTCGCCTCGAACCCGGAGCATGAACAGTTCGCCGGTGCCAGTGAAGTCCTCCGGCATCGGAACGGTGTCCTCGATGTTCTCGTGCGCGAGGACCCCGGTACCCGCGGCGACCTCGCCGACGAGCGGGATGTGACGAACCGGCCGGCGGTCGAGCGCGGCTCCGGAGCTCGACTCGAAGTGGAGCTCGAGGGCCCGAGGCTTGGTGGGGTCCCGACGGAGGTAGCCCTTTTCCTGCAGGGCCGCGAGGTGAGCGTGGACCGTCGAGCTCGACGACAGCCCGACCGCTTCACCGATCTCGCGCACGCTGGGCGGGTAGCCCCGCTCCCGGACCTCCTGGTCGATGAACTCCAGGACCTGGCGCTGGCGGGGAGTGAGGTCGCTCATTGGGAGACGGTAACACGAGCACCCGTTCGGGGCAAACATCCGTTCGGTTCGCGCCCGGAGGAACGCACCAGCCCCCGGACCGGGGTTGACGGCGAACGAGTGTTCGTGCTTGACTACGAACAAGCGTTCGTGGTCCGCCCGCCGGGTGGGCTCGAACGCCGGGTGAGCGTCACACCCTCGTGTTCTGCTCGTCTCGATGACCACGAACCCAGGAGGAGGTATGGCCGCCGTCACGACCGTCACCGGCATCAGCGTCCGGGCGTTTCCCATGACCCGCCCGGAGCCCTTGCGCGTAGCCACCCCGCGTAAGAGCCGGACGTCCCCCGCGACCTTCCGGCGCCGCCGCATCATCACTGCGGTGCTCGCGCTCGGGGTCGTGGTCGTGACGGGGCAGGCGGGTGCCGCGCTCGGGGGCTCATCCCTCGCAGCTCCCGAGCGCCGCCCTAGCCTCACCGCCTCGCACACCGTCGTCGTACGACCCGGAGACACCCTGTGGGGCATCGCCCGCCGGGTGGCCCCGAACGACGACCCCCGGCCCATCGTCGACGCCCTCACCGCGGTCTACGGCACCGGGCCGCTCACCCCGGGCGAAACCCTCCGCCTGCCGGCGTGAGGCCCGCCGGGGCTCCATCACGCCGGAGGCGGGTCGGAGTTACCGTGACCGAGTGCGCTGCCCGTTCTGCCTGGCCGACGACGACAAGGTTGTCGATTCCCGTCCTGCCGACGACGGTGCCGCGGTCCGCCGCCGGCGCGAGTGCCTCGCCTGCGGACGCCGGTTCACGACCCAAGAGCGCGTCGTCGAGCTCCCGCTCATGGTGGTGAAGCGCTCCGGTGAACGCGAGCCGTTCGAGCGCTCCAAGCTCGTCGGAGGCATCGACCGGGCCGTCGCCGGCAGCCCCATCGGACCCGAGGCCGTCGAAGCCCTCGCGGCCGAGATCGAGGAGGAAGCCCGCGCCGGTGGCGCCGAGGTCGGGAGCGAGCGCCTGGGCCTCGGCGTCCTGGAGCGCCTCCAGGTCCTGGACCCGGTTTCGTATCTGCGCTTCGCCTCCGTCTACCAAGGCTTCGAGTCCGCCGCCGACTTCGAACGAGCGGTGATCGCGCTGCGCAAGACCACCAAGCCCAAGCGGGGGACGGGCCGAACCCCCAGCTGAGATATTCCTCCTTCACGGTTGACTCGGCGTAGTTCCAGTGATGTAATTCACGCCGCATCTCGTGTCGCTACTATCATCGACCACAACATCTTGTGGTGAGCGGGCTCGAGACGGTCGAGAGTTCGGCCGGAGGGGGAGGACACACATGGCCATAGCGCCCGAGCAGATCGGCATCGGGATCCGCCGGTACTTCACCCGTCCGGGCGTCCACCCGTACGACACCGTCGAATGGGAACGGCGAGACGCCCGAATCCAGAACTACAAGGACGGTACCGACGCCTTCTTCCAGCCCGACGTCGAGTTCCCCGTCACCTGGTCCCAGAACGCCACCAACATCGTGGCCCAGAAGTACTTCCGAGGAACGCTCGGGACACCCGAACGCGAATGGTCCCTGAAGCAGGTCATCGACCGGGTCGTCGACACGATCACGGCCTGGGGTATGCGTGACGGCTACTTCGTCGACAGCCAGGAAGGCGCTGCGTTCCGCAACGAGCTCAAGTTCATCCTGTTGAACCAACGCGCCGCGTTCAACAGCCCGGTCTGGTTCAACATCGGTGTCGAAGGCGTCCCCAACCAAGCGAGTGCCTGCTTCATCCTCGCGGTCGAAGACACCATGGACGGGATCCTCAACTGGTACCGCGAAGAGGGCATCATCTTCAAAGGCGGCTCCGGTTCGGGAATCAACCTTTCCGGTATCCGATCATCGCGGGAGCAGCTCGCCGGTGGCGGCACCGCCAGCGGTCCCGTCAGCTTCATGCGGGGCGCCGACGCCTCGGCGGGCACCATCAAATCGGGTGGCAAGACCCGTCGCGCCGCGAAGATGGTCATTCTCAACGCCGATCATCCCGACATCGAAGAGTTCATCTGGTGCAAGGCTCGCGAGGAACACAAGGCTCGGGCCCTTCGCGACGCCGGCTTCGACATGGACCTCGATGGCGTCGACGCCTACTCGATCCAGTACCAGAACGCGAACAACTCGGTCCGTGTCACCGACGAGTTCATGCGCGCCGTCGCCGAAGACGACGACTGGCAGCTCAAGCCGGTGAAGACCGGACAGGGCGCCCGCACCATTAAAGCCCGCGACCTGATGCGCCAGATCTCCCAAGCCGCCTGGGAGTGCGCCGACCCTGGGATGCAGTACGACACCACGATCAACCGTTGGCACACCGCTCCGAAGACGGGCCGGATCAACGCCAGCAACCCCTGCTCGGAGTACATGCACCTCGACAACTCGGCGTGCAACCTGGCCAGCATCAACCTCCTCAGATATCTCAACGACGACGACTCGTTCGACACCGAAGGCTTCGCGCACACCGTCGAGGTGATGTTCACCGCGCAGGAGATCCTGGTCGGCAACGCCGACTACCCGACCGACAAGATCGCCGACACCAGCGGCCGATTCCGCCAGCTCGGGCTCGGCTACGCGAACCTCGGCGCCCTGCTCATGGCCCAGGGCCTCCCGTACGACTCCGACGCCGGGCGAGCCTGGACCTCGGCGATCACCGCGTTGATGACCGGCCACGCCTACGCGACCAGCGCGCGGACCGCGGGCCGAATGGGTCCCTTTGCCGGTTACGCCGACAACGCCGACGCCATGCTCAACGTGCTTCGCATGCACCGAGCCGAAGTCGCCAAGATCAACGAGGAGCTCGTGCCCCCCGAGCTCCTCGGCGCGGCGCAACGCTCGTGGGACGAGGCCGTCGAGGTCGGCGAAGCGCACGGTGTCCGCAACTCACAGGCCTCGGTGCTCGCCCCCACGGGAA
>DAIPLE010000107.1:0-7298 GCA_036769425.1 Actinomycetota bacterium | reverse complement strand
ACCTTGATGACTTTGCCCGAGTAGTTCGGGTCGGTGGCCCAGTTGCCGTGGCCCATGTCACTCCACGTCGGCGCCCACCCTTTGGCGAAGAAGGTGTCGAAGTTCTGCGCCGCGGTCGCCGGATCGGATCCGTACCAGTACGGCGACGGCGGGTGATGCAGCTTCGAGGCTCGAGACGTCGAGTCGGCGTAGTTCAGGAGATGCTGAATCTGGGCCCGCACCCCGTCCCGGGGGGTCGGGAACCCGCTTCCGTTCGAGCAGCTGTCGCACCAGCCCATGCCGGCGTAGTTGTTCGCCGGTGCCGACTCGAACCCGCCGGTCTCGATGACGGCCTGCGCGAACGCGAAGTCGCCGCGAACACCTTCGTCGTTGCCCTCTTGGATGTAGGTCTGGGCGAGGTCGTCGATCGTGGTCTCGATATGAGGGCTGTACCCGCGGGACCGGATCCAGCCGGCCATCTGCGCCGCGGTGAGCACCGAGGGACCTTGGATCGGTTCGCGGCCCGCGGCGCGCAAGACGCCGAGCTCCTTGGCTCGTTCGAGGGCCGCGTTGGCATCCGCCACCCGCTGGTTCATCAGCGTCTGTTGCGCCTGAAGCTGCGCCGCGAGCTGGTCCAACTGGGCGCTCTGCTGCGCGAGGGTGGTCTGTTGGGTCTTGACCTCCGCCTCGGTCTGGGCGAGCTGGGTCTCCAACGCCGCGAGCTGATCGGCGTTCTGATGGTCCCGCTTCGCGGCCGCGTTCGCCAGCACCTTGCGTCGCATCGCGGTGAGCGACGGGTCGGGGATGAGCGTGTCGTAGCCGCCGAGCGGTCCCGACGACGCGTAGAGCGCCGCGGCGCGCTGTTGGAGGAGGCGACGCAGCTGGGCCTCTTGGGCCTGGAGCAGCGGGATCTGGGCCTCGAGCTGGGTGATCCGGGTCTGATTCTCGGCGATCTTGGCTTGGACCGCGGCTTGCTGCTGGGTGGTCGCCATCACCTGGTCCGCGGCGACATGCGCCGCCGACTGGGCCTGCTGGAGCGCGCTGAGGGCCACGGCGACGGCCGGGTCGGTCTGCGCCGAGGCGGGTGCTCCCACGAGCGGAACCGCGACCAGGCCGGCGAGGAGCGCGACTAGGCAGAGGACCGACCAGCGGGGAGGCACGAACCCATAGGTTAGGGAATCAGGAACCACACCAGCAACAGAGGCCTCAGTCCCGCACCAGGAAAGGGCGCCTACGCTACGGCCGTGGTCCGGGTCCCTTGAGGTGAGCGCCGAGCTGGGTCGGGTCGGGGTCTGGACCTTCGTCCTGGACCGCCTCCCGATGGGACAGGCCCGGGAGCTGGCCGCCGAGCTGGAGGAGCTGGGGTTCGGGGCGATCTGGGTGCCGGAGGCCCTGGGGCGGGACGCGCTCGTGAACGCGGCGCTGCTGCTCGGCGGGACCCGGGAGTGCGTGGTGGCGACCGGGATCGCCAGCATCTACGCCCGCAGCCCGTCAGCGATGGCGTCGGGCTGGAAGACGGTCAGTGAGGCCTTCCCCGAGCGGTTCCTCCTCGGGCTGGGAGTGAGCCACGAGCCGATGGTGAAGGGAATCCACCACCAGACGTACGGGCCACCGGTCGAGACCATGCGCGGGTACCTCGACTCGATGGACGCCACCCCTTCGTTCGCCGCCGAGCCGACCGCGGCGCCGGAGCGGGTCCTCGCCGCGCTCGGCCCCCGGATGCTGGCCCTCGCCGCGGCGGCAACGCGCGGCGCGCACCCGTACCTGGTGCCGCCCGAGCACACCGTCCGGGCCCGGGCCACGCTCGGTCCGGGGCCGTTGCTCGCCCCGGAGCAGATGGCGGTGCTCGAGACCGACCCTGATCGGGCGCGGACCGTCGCTCGGGAGAGCCTGCGCATCTACCTTCCGGGACTCCCCAACTACGTGAACAACCTGCGGCGCCTCGGGTTCACCGACGAGGATCTCGCCGCGCCGCTCAGCGATCGGCTGGTCGACGCGATCGTCGCGTGGGGCGACGAGGAAGCCATTCGGGCCCGAGTCCAGGCGCACCACGACGCGGGCGCTGACCACGTGTGCGTCCAGGTCCTCCCCGGAGACGACGCCCAGCGAGTCGCCGCCGACTACCGGCGCCTGGCGCCGGCGCTGATGTTGTGACCGGGAACCCGATCGGTGCCGTCCGCCGGGTCGTGGTCGCGGGCGACGACCACGGGCACGCGCACGTCGTCGCCGACGGGCCCAGCCCGCACGTCCACACCCTTCCCGGCATGCCCGCCGGACTCGGGCTCATCGACCTCTGGTACACCGACGGCGCGCCCAGCGACGGGACCAGCGTCGACCCCGCGGACCGGGATCTCAGCGTCGCTCCCGTCCCCGGCGGCACGCTGTTCCGCGTGGTGCAGTTCCTACCCGACGACGAGCTGCCCCACGATGAGCACGGGGCGGCGCAGCTGTTCTGGCACGAGACGTCAACGGTCGATTACAACCTGCTCCTCGAGGGAACGCTGTGGCTGCTCACCGGCCACGACGAGATCGAGCTGCACCCGTTTGACGTGGTCATCGTGCGCGGCGGTCGCCACGCCTGGAGCAACCGCGTTGACACGCCCGCCCGTCTCGTCACCGTGGGGGTCGGCCTCCCCGGCTGACCCGCCCAGATCAGTCGACGTCGAGGGACAGCATCCGGATCGCGTTGGCCCGCATGATCTTGTAGATCGTCTGGTCGTCGAGGTTCTTCGTCAGCTTCTCGGCGATCTCGCGGGTGTGCGGCCACGTCGAATCCGAGTGCGGGTAGTCGGTCTCGAAGGTGATGTTGTCCACGCCGACCTCTTCGAGGGACTGCAACCCGTGGGCGTCGTCGAAGAAGCAGCCGTACACGTGCTCGCGGTAGTACTGGCTCGGCGGCTGGTGGACCCGACCCTCGAGTCCGGCCCAGGCCCGGTTGTGCTCCCAGACCGCGTCGGCCCGCTCGAGGATGTAGGGGATCCAGCCGATCTGGCCTTCGGAGTACGCGATCTTCAATGCCGGGTGCGTCTCGAACACCCCGGACATGAGGTAGTCGACCATCGACATCGCGGCATTCATGTACGTGAGCGTCGATCCGACACCGGCCGGCGCGTCGGGAGACGTTGACGGCATCTTCGACGACGAGCCGATGTGCATGCAGACCACGGTGTCGGTCTCGGCGCACGCGGCGAAGAACGGATCCCAGTAGCCGTCTTTGTCGTGGACCGACGGGAGGCCGAGGAACGGCGGGATCTCGGTGAAGCACACCGCGTGGCCACCGCGCGCCGCGCTGCGGTGGACCTCGTCCGCGGCCAGCCGCGCATCCCAGAGGGGGATCAGTGGCAGCGGGATGAGACGTCCCCCGGAGGGCCCGCACCACTCGTCGAACATCCAGTCGTTGTAGGCCTGCACGCAGAGCAACGCAAGATCGCGGTCTTTGGCCTCGAGGAACGTCTGGCCGCAGAAGCGTGGGAACGTCGGGAACGAGAGGCTCGACTCGGTCCAGTTCGCGTCCATGTCCTCGAGCCGGGCCTTCGGGTCGAAGCATCCCGGCCGCATCTCGTCGAAGGTGATCGCCGTGACCTTGACTTCATCGCGGTCGAAGCCCACCGCGGCCGACAAGCGCGTCAGCGGGTACACCAGGTCTTCGTAGAGCCACCAGTCGCACATCGGGCCGTCGGTGCCCGGCGCGTAGCTGAACTTGCCGCCTACGAACGTCATCTCACCGAGCGGGGCCCGCATGGTGCGCGGTCCGACGTCTCGGTACTTGGCCGGGAGCCGGTCCTGCCACACCCCCGGTGGCTCGACCACGTGGTCGTCGACGGAGATGATCTTCGGGAACTCGGCCATGCAGCGAGCATAGGCCTGACGGTCCGTCAGGTCATGGGGTGGTCACGCCCAGCCGGTCGGTCGCCGGTTCCGATCGTGTTGCCACACCAGCACTCCCCCGATCACCGCGAGGACGATACCGGCCAAGGCCATCACGATGGTCTGCTGGACAAACGAGCGGAGCACGGTGTCGTAGCCGGCGTGGAACGCGGCTCGCTGTGTGGGGTCACCGACCTGGTGTTCGAGCAGCGACCGGCCGGGTTTGACCAGCGCGAGGACGCCGAGGGAGATGAGCGTGATGAAGGCGCCGAGGGTGATGCACAGCGCACCTCGCCGACGCGCCGCGAGCACGGCCGCGGCGAGCAACGCCAGGGCCAGGAGCGGCACCGCAAGGGCCCCGCCCTGGACGAGCTGGACCCCCTCCCACAGCACCGGCGCGTCGCGGCGGCGCAGCACGATCACCGGGTTGAGCGTCTCGCTCACCGGCACTCGGGCGGCGAGCGCTGCGGGCAGCTGCTGGCGGACGAGCGGCAACAGCGGGTTCAGATCCAGCTCGAGTGGGTCATGGCCGTTGCGGAGCTGGTCGTGCGTGCTCGCCAGGGCGTTGTCGAGCACCGGCCGGAGCCCGGGATCGCGCAAGACCTGATCGACGATAGACCGCACCGTCGCGTCTTGGGCCGCGAGCCCGGGGACCCGCTGCTCCAGCTCGGCCACGATCCGCTCCGCCAGCGCCGCGCGCACCGCGGGCTGTTGGAGGACGTCTTCACCGAGGCGCACGAACGATGACGTGCCGACCAGCTCCCGCTGCACCCACAGGCCGAGGTCCGCGAAGGGCACGAGCACCACCACGACCAGCGAGAGGAGGAAGGCCAAGAGCGCGCGCATAGGCGCCGTTAGTGTGGCCGCCCGCGTCCCGCCGGAGACATCATGCCGCTCCCTGCGCCCCCACCCGATGGCTCCAGCCCGCTGCCGGCTGACACGTTCGCCGGTCAGGTCGTCGTCGGCGGCATACCCGGACGCGGCCACGCCGAGGATCTCCGTACCCCAGCCCACCGGGTAGGACATCCCCGCGAGCTCGGGTGGGCCGCGGTGTTCCTCCGTTCGCCGCGGGCCAGCTACGTCTCCGGGCACACCTTCGTCGTCGACGGCGCGAGCTGGCAGCCGTCACCTGCTGATGCCTGAGTTCACCCCGATCCGCGACCAGCTGGGTCGGGGTCCGTTCTCACCATGACGTGTGCAGCACCGCGTGCGACCGGCGGCTCGCGGCACGACCGGCTCCAGGAGGACACATGACCGAACCGGACTACGTGAGGCTCGAGGTCGAGCCCCCGATCGGGATCATCACCTTCGATCGGCCCGACAAGCTCAACGCGTGGTCGTGGGCGTCGGCCCGTCAGCTCACCGCGCGCGCCGACGAGCTCCGATTCGACGACCGGGTCCGGGTGGTCCTTCTGAAGGCTGAGGGTCGGGCGTTCTGCGCCGGTGTCGACCTGGGAATGCCCGAGGATCGGATCACCGGCCGTTCACCGGCCGAGAAGACCCGCAACTACTACGAACGGTTCCGCTGGGTCCACGAACGGTTCCACGTCCTCGCCGACTTGCCCCAGCCGGTCATCGTCGCCGTGCACGGTTACTGCCTCGGTGCCGGACTCGAGATCGCCATGATGGGCGACATCCGGGTCTGCTCGGACGACGCCATGTTTGCGCTCCCCGAATCAGGGGTCGGCGTCGGGATCGACTCGGGCGGCGATCTGCGCCTCGTCACCGAGATCGGTGCCGGCTGGACACGGCTCTTGGCCTACACCGGAAGGCGCATCGACGCGGAGACGGCGCTACGGCTCGGCATCGTGCAAGAGGTCGTCCCCCGTGACGCGCTCCTTGACCATGCCCGACAACTCTGCGAGGAGATCGCGGCCAAGGCTCCCCTCGCGGTGCAGTCCATCAAGCGGACGATCAACTTCTGGGCCGAACGCGGGTTCGCGGAGGCGATGCGCTTCGTCGCCATGAGCTCCGCGCCGAACTTCGTGTCCGATGACATGACCGAGGGGTATAAGGCGATGGCCGAGCGCCGAGAGGTCCGTTTCGAAGGGAAGTAGCCGCCCGGCGGTCCCGGTTGCGCAGGCCCTAGTCGCCGATGCCGAGGTAGGCCGACGCCAGGCGTTCCTCGTCGGCTTCCTCCCGCGACCCGATCCAGACGATCCGTCCGAGCGCCATGAAGGCGACGGTGTCGGCGAATGCCATCACCTCGTGGGCCTTCTCTTCGACGAGCATGATCGCCGAGCCGAGCTCTCGCAGCTCGCCGAGCGCCCCGATCACCTCCTGGGCCGCCAGCGGTGCGAGTCCGAGCGTGGGCTCGTCGGCGATGAAGACCGTGGGCGGCTGCGCGAGCGCGGGTGCGAGGCTCAGCATCTGCTGCTCACCCCCAGAGAGCAGACCCGCCGGTTGGCGGCGTCGTTCACCGAGGATCGGGAACCGGTCGTAGGCCTGTTGGCGCTGCGCCGAGGTTCGCAGGAGCAGCCGGAGGTTCTCCTCCACGGTGAGATCGGGGAAGACACCACGGGCCTCGGGGACGACGAGCAGTCCCCGCCGGGCCCGTTCGTGGGGCGCCACCGCCGTCACGTCCTCGCCGGCGATGAGCACACGCCCAGCCGTTGGTGTGATGAGCCCCGACGCGACCGAGCAGAGGGTCGATTTCCCGGCCCCGTTCGCGCCGAGCAGCGCGATCACGTGGTGTTCGGGCACCGAGACGTCGACGCCGTGCAAGACCTCGGCGCCTCCGTACCCGGCGGCGACGCCTTCGATCACCAACGGTGTCGGCGCGGCGTCGGTCGTCATGTTCCCCGTGGTCGTCGGGGCTGAAGCCTCAGAAGGCGTGGCCGCGGCCCCGACCCGGGCCGGTGCGGCCGGTGCGGCCGGTGCGGCCGGTGCGGCCGGTGCGGCCGGTGCGGCCGGTGGCGTCGATGCTGGCTCACCGCGGAGTTGATCCTCGGCGGCGTCGATCCGGACCCGGCGTTGCCGGGCCTCGCGGCGCTCGAGGCGTCGATGGCCGACGAGCGCGAGCAACCCATCGGGATTCTGCGCCAGATTGATCGCGCCGAGTCCGAACAAGATCGGGACGAACGTTGCCGCCGTCGTCAGATCACCGAAAGCGCCAGTCAGAAAGTCGTGGCCGATCCAGGTGAAGATCACCGCGGTCCCGGTGTAGGACAACCCGGCGAGGAGGGCACCGCCGGGGCGGCGAATGCCGAAGACGACAGCCACCGCGAGCCAGACAAGACCGGTGAGTGGGAGCGCGTTGGTGTTGGTGGCGGCCGAGTTGACCATGCCCAGCATCACGCCGCCGAGGCCCGCGATGCCGGCGGACACGGCGAAGATCGCGACCTTGGTGCGAGCCGGAGACAATCCCGATGTTTGGGCGGCGACCTCGCTGCTTCGCACCGCCAACATCGTTCGCCCTGAGGCTGAGCGCACCAGGCTGTGGATGACAAGGG
>DAIPLE010000106.1:0-7303 GCA_036769425.1 Actinomycetota bacterium | reverse complement strand
CGATTGGGCTCCGAGCTGCATGACGAGCGCGGCGTCGGCGGGGGTGGCGATACCACCGGCGCAGAAGAGCGGGACCGGGAGCTCGCCGCGCTCGGCGACCTCGGTGACGAGGTCGATCGGGGCCCGCAGCTCTTTGGCGGCGGCGTAGCGCTCGGGTTCGTCGGCGACGGTGAGCCGGCGGATTTCGCCGAAGATGGCGCGCAGGTGCCGGACGGCTTCGACGATGTTGCCGGTCCCCGCCTCGCCTTTGGAGCGGATGAGGGCCGCGCCCTCGGCGATGCGGCGGAGGGCCTCGCCGAGGTTGGTGGCGCCGCAGACGAAGGGGATGGTGAAGGCCCACTTGTCGACATGATGGGCCTCGTCGGCGGGGGTGAGCACCTCGCTCTCGTCGATGTAGTCGACCGCGAGGGCTTCGAGGACCTGGGCTTCGGCGAAGTGGCCGATGCGGCACTTGGCCATGACCGGGATGGTCACGGCCTGCTGGATCCCCTCGACCATGGTGGGGTCGCTCATGCGGGCCACGCCGCCGTCTCGGCGGATGTCGGCCGGGACGCGCTCGAGGGCCATGACCGCGACCGCGCCGGCGTCTTCGGCGATTCGGGCCTGCTCGGGGGTGACGACGTCCATGATGACGCCGCCGCGGAGCATCTCGGCGAGGCCCCGCTTGACCCGGGGGGTGCCATGACGGTCGGGGCGGGGGTCGGCCACGACCGCAAGTGTACCGGCCGTCCCCGCCGAACCGGCCGGGGTTGTCGTCGAAGAGCCGCTATCGGGGGGTGGTGTTGACGCGGACCGACGCGCCGGCGGGGAGCAGCTCGACCCAGGTGCGGCCGGGACGGAGGGCGATGGGTGCGCCGGACGGGTCGCTGAATTGGGTCGGGGTGCCGGGATCCGGTTTCGCCCAGCGTCCGGTGATGAGGGTGCCGTCGCGGAGCACCCAGGCCTGCTGGTCGGGGGCGTCGCCGAGCAGTTGGGCGTCGCCGCCGCCGCCGTAGGTGACGAACTGGATGATCACGTTGGTGGGTGCGAGGGGCCGTCCGGACGCGGCCCGGTGCGGCGTGGTGCCGTAGGAGCGTATCCAGGTGTGGGTCGCGGCCTGGTACGTGTACGTGACGTTGTACGGCGGCGCGAACCCGAGGGTGACCGTGCTCGCGGGGGTCCCGTGTTGAGGCGCGACGGCGTCGCGGTAGTGGAACAGCGGCGGCGGCGGGACGGGGCGGGCCGGCCGCTCCCAAAGAAACGCGGTGTGGGCGTAGAGGTTGTGAGGCGCGGCGCGGGTCGGGGTCCGGTAGTAAGCGGGACCGGCATTGGTCTGGTCGACCCAGGTGACCGGGGCCTGGCGGATCCGGGTCTCGTTCGGGAGCGTGCCCCCGGAGAAGGCCGCGATCCCGCCGAGCGGGGCCACGATGTTGGGGTCCATGGCGCGCACCGAGCGGATCGGCCCGACGTCGCCGGGTGAGACCGAGTTGAACACCGCCCAGAAGCGGGTGATGCCCCCTTCGACCTGTTCCTCATAGACGACGTCGGCGGTGTCGAGGCCCGCTTGGGGTCGCGCGTCGGGGGTGTTCTCGATCTTGACCGCGAGGGCGGCTCGGCGGTGCGCGACCCCGGTCAGGTCGGGCCGGCCGGTGAGCGGCGCCGCGGCGCCGGTCGGGGAGGCGATGAGTGGCTCGGCCCGGACGGTGGCGGCGGTCCCAGCGGTCGCGGTGAGGACGGCGAGGGCCGCGAGGGTCGCGGCACGGCGCCGCGTCACATCGCTTCGAGGATCTTGATGCGCTCGTCGAGGGGCGGGTGGGTGTCGAACGCCCGGTTGAGCCAGGAGCCCTTGGCGTTCTCTTTGCGGTCGAGGGGTGACTCGATCCAGAGCTGGGCGGTGGCGTGGTTCGCGTGGCGGATGACGGCCTGGTCGGTCTGGAGCTTCTTGAGCGCCGAGCACAGCCCCGGGGGATACCGGGTCAGCTGCACGCCGGTGGCGTCGGCGAGCAGTTCCCGCTTGCGGTTCATCGCGAACTGCATCATCTGGGCCGCGATGGGGGCGAAGATCAGCAACGCGATCGACGCGATGGCGAGAATGATCCCGAGGCCTCCGCCGTCGCCTTCGTCGCGGCTGCCGCCGAAGATCCAGAACCGCAGCCCGATGTTGGCGAGCAGCGCGATCGCGCCGACGGCGATGACCGCGACGGTGGAGGCGAGGATGTCGTAGTTCTTCACGTGGGACAGCTCGTGGGCGATGACCCCTTCGAGCTCGACGCGGTTCATCTCCTCGAGGAGGCCGGTGGTGACCGCCAACGCGGCGTGCTTGGGGTTGCGTCCGGTGGCGAACGCGTTCGGTGCGGGATCGTCGACGACGTACAGCCGCGGCTTGGGGAGCCCGGCAGCGATGCAGAGGCCCTCGACGAGGTTGTGGTACCGCTGATATTCGGGGCCGTCGGCAGGTCGGGCCCGGGCCGCGGCGAGCGCCACCTTGTCGGAGTTGTAGTACGAGACGAACCCGAGGATCCCGGCGATGAGGAGCGCCACGATCACGCCGCCGACACCGAACCCGAGGAGGAAGTTGATCGCGATGCCGGCCACCGCGATCAACGCGATGAACATGAGCAGCATCACCGCGGTGCGGAGCTTGTTGCGGCGGATCTCGCGGTAGAAGTCGGTGTGCGCGAGCGGCTGGAGCGGCGGCGGACCTTGACTCATGTTCGGACCAGAGGTGGTGTCAGGTGCACCCGGTCAGAACTGCACCTTGACCGGGCCGGTGGCCTCAGGCTCGGCTTGGAAGTACTCGCGCTTCGCGAAGTTGAAGCTGCTGGCCAGCAGGTTCCGCGGGAACACCTGGATCTTGTTGTTGTAGCCGAGGACACTGTCGTTGTAGAACTGCCGCGCGTACGCGATGCGGTCCTCGGTGGAGGTCAGCTCTTCTTGGAGCTGCAGGAAGTTCTGGTTCGCTTTCAGGTCCGGGTACGCCTCAGCGACGGCGAAGAGGCTCTTCAAGGCGCCGCTCAGCGCGTTCTCGGCCTGGGCTTGCTGCGCGACGTCGCCGCCTTGCTGGGCGTTCATCGCCTGGCTGCGAGCGTTGGTGACCGCCTCGAACGTCTGGCGCTCGTGGGCGGCGTAGCCCTTGACCGTCTCGACCAGGTTGGGGATCAGGTCGTAGCGCCGCTTGAGCTGCACGTCGATCTGGGACCAGGCGTCGTCGACCCGGTTCCGGGTGCGGACCAACCCGTTGTAGAACAGCGCCACACTGAGCAGCAGCAGCACGATGATGGCGATGATGACGATGACAGCGACCACTAGGACCCACCTCGATTTGGCGTCGGCTCGGCATCATACGAGCCTCGCGTCCAATCGTCGTTCGCGGCCCTCCGAGCCGGTCGGCGGGGTCGCGGTCAGGCCGAGACTGGCGTCGAGGCCTGCTTGATGGCGAGCTCGTAGCGCTCCACGAAGGCATCGGCGAGGTGGTCCATGGAGAACTCGTCAGCCCGGGCGTGACCCGCCGCAACCAGCGACGAGCGGAGGGGCGGGTCGTCGAGGACCCGGCGCAGCGCGACGGTGAGCGCGTCCGGATCGTCGGGAGGGACGAGGACGGCTTCGCGGCCGTCGCGGGCGACATGGCGGTACCCGGTCAGGTCGGACGCGACGAGCGCGGCGCCGGCGGCCATCGCCTCGAGGAGCACCACACCGAACGATTCGCCCTCGATGGATGGGAACGCGGCGATGGTGGCGCCGCGCAGCCGGCGGGCTTTGTCGCGTTCGGCGATGGAGCCGAGCCATTCGACACGGGGGATGGCACGGGCCTGGAGCGCCTCGGTCTCGGGTCCCTCCCCCGCCACCCAGAGGACCGCGTCGCGTTCGAGACGCTCGAAGGCGTCCAGGAGGACGCCGATCCCCTTGCGGCGCTCGTGGCGGCCAACGAAGCAGATGGCGGGCACGCGACTCGGTTCGGGGGTGGCCTCGGTATAGCTGAGGACGTCGACGCCGTTCGGGAGGATCTCACAGGTGCCCCCGAAGCGCTCGACGTTGCGCTGGGCCTCTTCGGAGACCGCGGTGCGGATCGTGAGGCGCTCCACCATCTTGCGCAGCGGGAGGCGGAACGCCTCGTACCAGCCGTTCCGGCCCGGGAACGCGGCGTGGAAGGTGCCGACCGCGGGCACGTCGGTGCCGATGAGCGCGGCGTGGTTCGCGCCCGGTGAGAGCGCCTCGTGGAGGTGCAGGACATCGGGTTCGAAGACTCGGAGCGCCTCCAGGGTGCGTCGACTCGCCACCTTCATCGACGCGATCGGCGCGATCGAGCCGTTTGACGGATAGCGGACGCTCGGGCCGAGGCTCGTCACGCCCGGCATCGGGGGTGGCCCGTCAGTGGGGGCGACGACGCGGGCGTCGACACCCCGGGCCCGCAAGGCGAGCGCCAGGCCGAGGACCTGGAGCTGCACCCCGCCGAAGGAGGAGAGCGAATACGGGCAGATCAGCGCGACGCGCATCGGGCGGGGGGTGTTCATCGCGGCTCAGCGGTGTCGGACGGCCAGTTGGGCTGCATCATGAGCCACTGGTCGGGGGCGGCAGCGATGAGCTCCTCGAAGACGTCGGCGAGCTGTTGGGTCACGCGCGCCACATCGTCGCGCAGACGGCCCCGCCGCTCGGTGGGGAGAGGCGGCAGGACCCGGATCCCGTGGCGGCCGTCGGGTAGGAAGGAGAGGCCGACCGGCAGCAGCGGCGCCCCGGTGCGTAGCGCCAGCAGCGCCGGTCCGCCCGGCAGGCGGGTGCGTTCACCGAAGAAGGTGACGGCCACGCCGTCACCGGAGAGGTCCCGGTCACAGACCAAGCACACCACCCGCTCGTCACGCAGGGCGCGGACGACCTCCGATCCGGCGTCGGAGCCGAGCGGGACGACTTGGATGCCGATCCGTTCCCGGGTGGCGGCGAACCAGTCGAAGAGCTCCGGTGGGTCGACGGGCTCGGCGACGGCGGTCACCCGGTAGCCCTTGGTGGCCAGCCAGGCGCCGGCGAGATCCCAGTTGCCCAGGTGCGGTAGTGCCAACAAGATCCCACCGTGGCGCGCCGCGGCGGCCTCGAGGTGCTCGAACCCGTCACAGTCGACCCGTTCGTCGACTCGGGCTAGGTCCTCGTGCGGGAGGCGGAACAGCTCATACCAGTAGCGGGCGTAGTGCGCGAAGACCGCGTCGGTGTGACCGCGGGGCGCGCCGGTGGCGGGGCGTGTCGACGCGATCCGCTCGAGGTTGCGCTCGACTTGGTGGCGGCGCTGGGTCGAGGTCGCCATCCAAGTGCGCGAGGCGACGCGGGCGAGCGGGTGAGCGAGCGCGGGAGGCAGGACCCGCGCGACCTCAGCGCCGGCCCGATACCCGAGGTAGGCGGCGCGGGCGCGTGCGCCGGCCACGAAGGCTCCGGGATCGCCCGGACGGGTGGTCGTCGGTGGCGGTCGGTGTCGAAGGGCCGTCGTCGCGGGTGGCTTGGCGCCACACCATCACGAACCGGTGCACCGCGGTGAGCGCGGTCAGGGCGAGCATGAGCCAGAGCACAGGGACAAGCACGTCGAAGGCGAGGCCGACGCCGAGGAGCACCATGCGCTCGGCGCGTTCCATGACGCCGCCGCGGGCGCTCAGCCCGAGCGCCTCGGCTTTGGCTCGTTCGTACGAGACCAGCATCGAGAGCGCGACGACCGCCAAGGCGAGGATCGGCAGCTCGGCGCTGTCGCTCGTGAAGTGCCAGGCGACGCCGCCCAGCAGGAGCGCGTCGGCGACGCGGTCACAGACCGAGTCGAAGAACGCGCCCCGACGTCCGGCGGTGCCGCTGTGGCGGGCGACGGACCCGTCGAGAAGATCCGGGAGACCGGTGAGGATCAGGCCGAAGACCGCGAGGAGGAGGTTCCCGTTGGCGATCAGCGCCGCGGTGCCGGCGGCGGCGAACAGGCCGAAGACGGTGAGCCCGTCGGCGGAGACGCCGACCACGTGGAGGGCCTTACCGACGGGTTCCAGGGCCCGTTCAGCCTTCTCGCGCCATCGTCGGTCGAGCATGGGGCCGCGAGTCCTTCCCGGTTGCGGGGCCCGTCCTGGGGCGGCGCCCAGTCGGGCGTGCCGGGACGTTCCGCACGAACGTTCGGGAGGGTACCAGGAGGCTTCCCCAGCGGGGATGACGGGCCAGGAGCACCGGTACGATCCCCGGCACGTCAGCACAGGGGGTGCGAGCGTGAAGACCGTTCCGTCGCCGATGATCCGCAACGTCGCGTTGGTGGGGCACGGGCACGCGGGGAAGACGACCCTGACCGAGGCGCTGCTCTTCGTGGCCGGCGCGATCAGCCGCATGGGCCGGGTCGAGGACGCCAACACCGTCAGCGACTTCGATCCCGAGGAGCAGAAGCGCACCATCTCGGTCTCGCTCGCCCTGGCGCCCTTCGAATGGGAGGGCCACAAGGTCAACGTGCTCGACACCCCGGGGTACGCCGACTTCATCACCGACGTCGCGGCGGCACTGCGCGTCGCCGACCTGGCGGTGTTCGTCGTCTCGGCGGTCGAAGGCGTCGAGGTGCAGACCGAGGCGCTGTGGCGCCTCGCCGAGGCACGCGGGATGCCCCGCACCATCTTCGTGAACAAGCTGGACCGAGAGCGGGCCTCGTTCACCCGGACCCTCGAGCAGCTCAAGGACCGGTTCGGGACCGGGGTCGCGCCCCTGGAGCTCCCGCTCGGCGAGGAAGCCGCGTTCCATGGCGTCGTGGACCTCCTCACCGACACGGCCGTCGTCTACGACGGCGAGACCGGGCGCGGCGTCGCCGCTGCGGTTCCCGACGACATGGCAACCGAGGAGCACTCCGTCCACGATGCGCTGATCGAAGGCATCGTTGTCGCCGACGACGATCTCACCGAGCGCTACCTCGCCGACGAGACGATCCCCGTCGAGGAGCTGGAGCACGCCCTCGCGACCGGCATCGCCGACGCGACGGTGTTCCCCGTCCTGTGCGGCAGCGCGGCGAAGCTGATCGGGGTGGATCGCCTCGCCCGGTTCATCGCCGAGGACGGACCGGCGCCGGTGGTCTCCGACGGACCACCGGCCGCGTTCGTGTTCAAGACCGTCGTCGACCCGTACGTCGGGCGCGTCAACCTGTTCCGGGTGCTGCAGGGCAGCGTCGATGCCGACGCGACCCTGGTGAACGACCGCACCCTCTCCGACGAGCGGCTCCACCAACTGGTGGCGCTACGCGGCAAGGAGCAGGAGCCGGTGAAATCGGTCGGCGGCGGCGACCTCGCCGCGGTCGCGAAGCTCAGCGACACGACCACGGGTGACGTGCTCGGGGCCCGCG